>SLGN01000574.1 GCA_007123695.1 Verrucomicrobiales bacterium | reverse complement strand
AGCGGCTCAAGGCTGAGGGAGGCACTGGGGCGAATCGGCGTACGGGGGCGCACCGTATGCGGGGAGCTGACTTCGGTGGCTTGCGGACCTACCGTGATCTGGGTCCGGTGCGGGAAAGCGGAGCGTGATCGGGGATCAAGCTTCGCCAGAGCCGCCCTCGGTGGAGCCGACCGTCTCGGATGCCTCGTCATCGCCTCCGTCGGGTCGGAAGGAGAGGAATTTCTCGTCCTTGCGGTGGGAAATCTTGACGGTTTGGCCAGCCTTGACGTCGCCCCTGAGCAGATGTTCGGCGAGGGGATCTTCGATATGGCGCTCAACAGCGCGGCGCATGGGCCGGGCTCCGTAGTTGGGGTCGTAGCCTTGCTCGATAAGGAATTCCTTGGCCTTCTTGTCGAGAGTGAGGTGGATGTTCTTGGCGGCGAGGCGACGGACGACGTTGTCGATCTCCAGATCCACGATTTTGATGAGGTTCTCGCGGTCGAGCACGTGGAAGACGATCTTTTCATCGAGTCGGTTGAGGAACTCGGGCTTGAAGGCTTCCTTGGCACGCTCGAGGATCTTGTCGCGCATGTTGTCGTAGTTTTCGTCGCCTCCGCCCATGGCCCCGAAGCCTAGAGTGACTTGGCGCTTGATGACGTCGGCCCCCACGTTAGTGGTGAGGATGATTATGGTATTGCGGAAGTCGATCTTGCGCCCGAGGGAATCGGTGATCATGCCCTCCTCAAGGATCTGGAGGAGGAGGTTCATGACGTCGGGGTGGGCCTTTTCGATTTCGTCGAAGAGGACGACGGAATAGGGGCGGCGGCGGACCGCCTCGGAGAGCTGGCCGCCCTCTTCGTAGCCGACGTATCCGGGAGGCGAGCCGATGAGGCGGCTGCTCGTGAACTTCTCCATGTACTCGGACATGTCGATCTGGATGAGGGCCTCTTTGTCGCCGAACATGAATTCGGCCAGGTTGCGGGCGAGGTAGGTCTTGCCGACTCCGGTGGGGCCGAGGAAGATGAAGGAGCCGATGGGGCGGCGCGGATCCTTGAGGTCGGCGCGGCTGCGGCGCAGGGCCTTGGAGATGGCGGTGACGGCTTCGTCCTGCCCGATGACGCGGCCTTTGAGCTCGTCTTCCATCTTGAGGAGCTTCTCGGTCTCCTTCTCTTCCATCCGCTGGAGGGGCACGCCGGTCCACTTGGAGACAACGGTCATGATGTCGTCTTCCTCGACGGTGACGATCTTTTCCTCGTTGTTGGCACGCCATTCGGAAAGAATGTCCTCGACGGCCTGGCGCTTGTTCTTCTCCTTGTCCCGCAGGGCTGCGGCGTTTTCGAAGTCCTGGTTTTTAATGGCGGCTTCCTTGGCGACGACGATCTCTTCGATTTCGGCCTCGAGTTCCTTGATTTCAGGCGGACGGGTCATCGAGGCGATGCGGGCCCGGGCCCCGGACTCGTCGAGAAGGTCGATGGCCTTGTCTGGCAGGAAGCGACCGGTGAGGTAGCGTGAGGAGAGCTTGACGCAGGCTTCGATGGCATCCTCGGTGTAGTGGGACTTGTGGTGAGCTTCGTATTTCGAGCGCAGGCCCTGGAGGATGAGGATGGCGTCTTCGACGCTGGGCTCCTCGACCTTGACCTGCTGGAAGCGGCGTTCGAGCGCGGAATCCTTCTCGATGAATTTGCGGTATTCGTTGAGGGTGGTGGCCCCGATGCACTGCAGCTCGCCCCGGCTGAGGGCGGGCTTGATGATGTTGGACGCATCCATGGCGCCCTCGGCGGATCCGGCCCCGACGATGGTGTGGAGCTCGTCGATGAAGAGGATGACGTTTTTGGAGCGCTTGATCTCGTCCATAACCGCCTTGATTCGCTCTTCGAACTGGCCGCGGTATTTGGTGCCGGCGACCATGAGTGCGAGGTCGAGGGTGATGACCCGCTTTTCGCGCAGGATTTCGGGGACGTTGCCCGAGGCGATCTCTTGGGCGAGGCCTTCGGCGATGGCGGTTTTCCCGACGCCGGCCTCGCCGATGAGGACCGGGTTGTTCTTGGTTCGGCGGCAGAGGATCTGGATAACGCGCTCGATTTCGTTGGTGCGACCGATGACGGGGTCAAGGTCACCGTTGTTGGCGAGTTCGGTGAGATCCCTTCCGAAAGCCTTGAGCGCGGGTGTTTTGCCCTCCTTGCGCCCTCCGCCGGAGGGCTCGTCGAAGTCGGAGTCGTCGTCGTCTGCGGGACCGCCGGCGAAGTTGGGGTCGAGCTCCCGCAGGATTTCGTGGCGGGTGCGCTCGATGTCTACCTCGAGGTTCTTGAGGACGCGGGCGGCGACGCCATCACCCTCGCGAAGCAGGCCGAGGAGGATGTGCTCGGTCCCGACGTAGCTGTGGTTGAGCGCCTTGGCCTCTTTTCCAGCGAGGGCGAGGACCTTCTTGACCCGGGGGGTGTAGGGAATGTTGCCGACCATCTTGGTCTCGGGACCGTTGCCGACTTGCTTCTCGACCTCAAGTCGGACGGTGTCGAGGTCGAGGTTCATCTTCTGGAGGACGTTGACGGCGACGCCTTGTCCGAGCTTGATGAGGCCGAGGAGGAGGTGTTCGGTCCCCACGTAGTTGTGGTTGAAGCGGTCCGCCTCCTTGCGGGCGAGGGCGAGAACCTGTTGAGCTCTGGGAGTGAAATTATTCATCGTCGTTGTCCCTGTCGGTGAGTATACTGCGGAAATCGGGGGCCGTCAGCCCAATTAAGCTCTTTCGCACGATGTCGGCACGCAAAATGTCGCGCTGTTCCGGCGAAAGTTTGCACTTGGCGGAGATTTGGAGGTGGGCGGGCTGGATCTCGGTGAGGAGCACGGTGATGGATTCGCGCTCTTCTTCGGGGATGAAGCCGAGGTCGCAGCCGAGGCGGATCATGGAGAGATGGTTGAGTGCCTCCTTGGAGGAGATGATGTGTGCGTGCTTGAGGACGGCGTAGGCCCGGCCGATCTGGTCGCGCATCATGGTGGGGCGGTCCTCCAGCATCTTCATGCGGGCGTTCTTCTCGTTGGCGATGAGCTGGCCGATGACGCGGTCGAGATGGGCGATGATGTCCTCTTCGCGCGAGCCGAGGGTGTTCTGGTTGGAAATTTGGAAGAGGTTGGCGAGCGCCTCGGTGCCTTCGCCGTAGAGACCGCGAACCGCGAGGCCGATCTTGTTGGCGCCCTGGATGGTCTGGTTGATTTGCTCGCTGAGGACGAGGCCGGGCAGATGGAGCATCGCCGAGGCCCGCATTCCCGTGCCGAGGTTGGTCGGGCAGGCGGTGAGGTAGCCGTAGTCGCGGTCGAAGGCGTAGGGCATGTGCTCCTCGAGCTCGCTGTCGATCTGGTCGAGGGAACGGTAGGCGGAGAGCAGCTGCAGGCCTGGCCGGATCGCCTGCATGCGCAGGTGGTCCTCTTCGTTGACCATGACGCTGACGGTCTGCTGGCGGTTCATGACCGTGGCGCAGCCGGGCCCTTTGGCGGCGTGTTCCCGGCTGATGAGGTGGCGCTCGACGAGGACCTGCTTTTCGATGGCGGTGAGCTGAGTCATTTCCTCGGCGAAGGAGTCGCGCATCTCGGAGAGGGCCTCTAGCGGCGGGCGGACCAGTTCCATGACGCGCAGTCGGTCGTCCTTTTTCGCCCATCCGGGGAAGGGATGACCGACGAGGTTCCGGGCGAGCCGAACCCGGCTGGTCATGACGATGTCGTTCTCGGGACCGGGCGTCCGCATCCATTCGGCCGGTTTCTTGAGAAGGGTGGAGAAGCGCATCGGGCGGGGTGCGGGAGTCGCGGCGGTCTGAGGCAGGGAAAAGAACGAAAATGGAGTATGATGATGACTACGCGGGAGAGGGGGATTACGACTCGCCCAATTGGATTTCTAGCTGGGAGATGGCGTCGCGGAGGCGTGCGGCTTCTTCGTAGT
>SLGN01000743.1 GCA_007123695.1 Verrucomicrobiales bacterium | reverse complement strand
TTTCTGGGCAGCGCTCCGGACCCCCTCCGACCCCGGGCCTTCGGCGGGAAGGGAGCCGAGGGGATGAGAAAGGAATTTCCTAGCAATTAACCGCGAATCGGTCTCGGCGGCGGAGCGGGCGGCCCGCAGCTTCTCCACCACCGGCCCGCTTAGGTATTCGTCGGCCAGCACCAGCAGGCCCGTCAGCGGATCCTCGAAGGCGTATCGCCGCTCGATCAGCTCGGCCCGCACCTGCTCGGCGGTCTGCCCCCGCGTTTCCGCCATGTAGTCCAGATCGACGCGCCCCAGCCAGCCCATGCTCGCGGTCAGCGCGTCCTCGACCGACTCGGTGCGCTGCGGAGCCTCGACCGGCTGCAGCACGCGCTGCAGCAGGATGGGTGCCTTCCGGTAGACCATCCGTTGCCGCCCCGTGGCCGGATCGGTGTCCTTTTTCGCGATCTCCAGCGACTGCACCAGCGGGTAGCCTCGCGCGTCCCCTTCGAGGAACGTGTGCTTGTTCTTCTCCTTCCCGAGCTTGTGGTTCGTCTGGCGGCTCGGGTTGGCGGGATGCCCGTGGGCGCCGACATGGCGGTCGTAAAGCCGGTTCACCTCGGCCCGCTTCGCCTCGATCTCGGCGTCGGTGGAGTCCATCGCCGTTTCCAGCGCCAGCAGCTCCTCGGTCGCGGCCCGCAGCCGGTCCCACGACCGGAATATGGCGTGCTGCGTCGGGGTCCACTTCACTTCCTCCAGCGTCGTGCTCTCGCCGGTGCGGGCGTTGCCCAGCACCTGGTATACCTTCCCGTCCCGCGAGACGAAGGAGCCGACCCGGTCGCCCATGTCGGCGGCGGCGGTGCGCGTCTCGGCGGCGGCGCTTTGGCTGGCCCGCCCCACGTCGGGAGCCGATTCCACCGCCGTGCGCAGTGCGTCGAGGAATCCGGCGCGGCCCCCCGGGGGCGGCGACACGTTGTATTCCGCCTCGCGGTACATGCTGCCGGTCATGGAGTGCCGCCCGACGACCAAGTGCGGGTTGGCGCGGAAAAATTCGTTCGCCTCGACCGGGGCGCGGAAATTCATCCGCAGCACCGTGCGCTTGTTCCGGTCCCGCTCGCGGATGCCGTGCTTCAAGACGGCTTCGATCAAAGCCTTGGCCTTGATTCCCCCCTCGGGTCGCTTATGGTCCCACTCGTCCCAGGCGGCGGCGACGGCAGGGTCTTCGGGCCTCCATCCGCGCGGCACGGATTGCAATCCCTCCATTACCGCCTTGTTCGACATCTTGGTGTCCCAAGCTTGTTCCGCCCGCCACAACGTCTTCTCGACCACGTCGCTGCCGACCTCGACGACGGACTGCCACGAATGACGCACCGGGGCGGGGCGTCCGTCGGGCTTGCGCATCACCACGATGTCGGTCACGACCTCGGTGCCCGCGTTTTCCTTGAAGGCCGAGTCGGGCAACCGCACGGCGTGAACCAGCTCGCCGTGGTTGGCCAGCCACTCGCGCTGGGCCGACGAGGCATCCATCGTGTTGTGAGTCGTGATGAAAACGACCAAGCCGCCCGGCTTCGCCTTGGTCAGCGCCTTGGCGAAGAAGTAGTTGTGCAGGTTGAAGGCGATGCCGAACTCCGCCTTGCTCGTGCCCGGCCCGACTTTGGCGAAGGGCACGTTGCTGATGACCAGATCCTGCGAATTGTTCGGGATCCGCGCCGCTTGGAATCCTTGGCCAGCCACCGTCCTGCCCGGATCGGGCCGCACCGAATTGACGCGGGCCTCGGGGTAGAGCTTCGACAGCAGGCGGGCCGTCACCTCGTCCAGCTCGACCGCCTCCCATTGCGTCGAGTCGGCCAGGTCGGCGGGGGTTCGTCCGAGGAACATTCCGCTGCCGCCGGCCGGTTCCAGGGCGTTGCCGCCCCGGTATCCGGCCTTGCGGGCGATTTCCCAGACCGCATCGACGACTTCCGCGCTGGTGAAGTGCGCGTTGGTGATGGAATGCGACGCGGCGTCGAACTCCTCGGGCGTCAGCTCCGAGACGAGCCGCTCGTGCAGGGCTCCGTGGCGGTCCATCCACCGCTTCGCCTTGTCGAGGTAGGGCACCTCGCCCGGCCTCTCGGCGAAATTCGCGTAGTAGTGGGGGACGTTGTCGAGATCGTTCTTGTATTTCGCGTAGGCGATCTTGTTGAACGCCTCCTTGAAGCTGCCCCAGCCCGTGTAGCGGCTCAGGGTTTCCTTTTCCGCCGGGGTGGGGTTGCGCCCCTCGTCCTCCAGCTCGCGCAGCAGCTTGATCGCCGCGAAATTCGCCTCGATGCGGGCCTTGGGTCCGCCGGGGCTCGGCTCGAAGCCGTCGGGGATGACGTGGTTGCGCTCGGGCGAGGCCTCGGGCGGGCGCTCCATCCGGGGAGCCGCCTGCGCGGGCTCCTGCGCCGCTACGCCAGCCTCGCCGGGTTCGCCACGCTCAGGAACTCCGACCGCAGCGTCCCCTCCGGGTCGATCCGCAGCAGCGTCTCCAGAATCGCCTCGCTCTCCTGCGGCGTCAGCGCCGAGAACTTCTCCAGCATCTCCGCCTCGGCTTCCGCGCACTGCTCCGCCAGCTCCGCCGACGCCTCGCTGTCCAGGTTCGGGCTCGACATCCACCCGGGACGGCCCACCTCCCCACGCAAATAGGTCTCCAAGCGCTCCGGCCCCGCCTTCACCGCCGCCTTCAACGACGGCGCCTCGAGATGCCGCAGCGCCAGCACCGCCTCTTCGCCCAGCCACACTTCCTCTTCCTCTTCCTCGTTCTCCTCGTCGTCCTCCCAGGTTTCCAGATCCGGCTCGTTCATCGTCGGCTAGGGTAGCGGTGTTTTCGTCGGGTTGCCAGTCGAAAAGATTGCCTTGGAAGTGGAGCGTTTCCCGCGGGTCCCGCGGGTTCGGGACGGTGCGGCGAACCTCCCGCGCCGGACCGGACGGCGGCACGTAACTGAACAGGTCTCCCTGCTCTTCCTTGCGGCGGGCGGCTCCCATGGCGAGGAAAGCCTCGCCTGGGGCCTCCCCTACCTGTCGGAGGCGAGCGGCTTCCCGGCCTTGGCGATGGCGATACCCATCGGGAGAGAGGCGGCTTTGTCGGCGGCGATCACGCGGTCGATTTTCTCGTCCAGGGTCTCCTTGTCCGGGGCGGGCTTCAGGGGCTTTTTCACGGGCGGTCTCACGGGAGAACATACCCTCGGACCCCATGTCTTGCAATAGATATTCGGCCAAAACGCGGGATTCTGCCGCTGCTACGGCCTCTTCCCGGGCATCTCCCACGATACCCAGAACCCAGCTTTCCGGGATGACTCGGCGAAGCATTTTCGACACCCGCGAAACGGAACCCGACTCGACGGCCTCGAACAGCGTCACGGCGAACTCCCCGTAAACCGGCGCCTCCCGGCCAGCGTCCTCCATCAGCTCGTTGATGACGGAGGAAATAAACTCGGCCCGGTCAACCCTGCCGCCCGCCTCCATCCCCATGCTCCGGGCGATGGACTCGAGGACGGATTCGGGCCGGGTCTCGATCTCGTCGAGCCGGATGCCTCCATGGCGCCGGGCCGCTGCCTGGAACTGCGGCAGGGACGTGAAATCCGGCACCGGACCCCCTCCGACCCCGGGCCTTCGGCGGGAAGGGAGCCGAGGGGATGAGAAAGGAATTTCCTAGCAATGGATGAGAAAGGAATTTCCTAGCAATAACGCACGGGAGCGGAGGCGTTGGCCGAACGATCCTTCTGGTTTCGGCTGGCGGTCAGGCTCTCGCGGATGCTGGCCCCCATCCAGTGAAGGTCGGGTTTCCACCCATAGACGCCGCGCCGCAAGGGCGTCAGGGTCTAAGGAGGACTAGCCTCCCCTTTCAATTACCCTATGCAACCGACCCCTCCCCCGGAATCGAAACCCGAGGCCCACCCCGACAGCGTCAACGGCCGTCTC
>SLGN01000304.1 GCA_007123695.1 Verrucomicrobiales bacterium | reverse complement strand
GGAGGGGGCGGGGAGAGGGCCGGGCCCGGGTCCGGAGCGGGTTCTCGGTCGCGGCCGGGCCGGGGGAGCGGGAACGGCGGGAGCGGTGGACCTTGCTTCGGCGCGGGCTGCGGCCTCTTCTTCGACGGGATCGACGACGTAGCGGCGCACGAGCCAGTGGCTCTGGAGGGCTTTGATGAGGATTTCGAGCTGGCGGGCGGTCTCTTCGATCTGGGCGGCGCCGGAGTCGATCTGGCGGATTGCCGAGTTGGTGAAGTCCATGGTGCGGGGCAGTACTGCGGCGGCCTCGTTGAAGGAGGCGATGCCGCCATCGCGCAGTTCGCTGACCCCCTCGTCGAAGTTGCCGATGGCTTGCTCCAAGCTCAGGGTGCCGCGGTTCAAGGTCACGGCGAACTCGTTGAACTCGCGCCGCAGGTCGGACTCGGGCTCAAGCAGGTCGCCGAGGGCCCCTTCGCCGCTGGCGGCCTTCGCCACGATCGTGTTGAAATCGCCGATCCCGCTCTCGAGCGAGGTCAGCGAGCGGTAGAAGGTTTCGTTGTCGTCGTTGAGCTTTTCGAAGAAGTCCCGTGCGGCCTCGGCGGTCTCTTCGATGCGGTTGATGGCGGGCACGATCTCGTCTTCGATGCGGGCGACGATTTCGAAGACTTCCTCCTTCGCGTCGCGTTCGCGGCGGAAGGCGAGGGTGCGCGGGACGCCGTGCGTCTCCTCGCCGGGGTCGAAGCGGCGCGATCCGCGGGTGATGTCGAAGTAGGCGGAACCGAGGCCGCCGAGGTCGAACTTCAGAACGGCGGCGGAGTCGGGTCCGATGAAGTGGGAGAAGCCGCCCTTCACTGAAAGGATCGCGACGATGCGGATCTCGCCGGGATCGACTTCGGCGAAGGACTCGATCCGCTCGAGATCGTCTCCGCGGCAGAGTTCGACCCGCTCGACGTGGCCGACGAGGTTCCCGATGACGCGCACGCCCGAGCCCGCGCGGATGCCGAGGGTGCCGCCGGGGTCTTCCCCTTCGCCCATGCCGACGGGCATTTCGACGCGGTAGCGGGTGGATCGCTCGAACCAGTGCCTCGATTTCCCCACCATCAGGACGAGGATGATGAGGATGGCTGCGGCAAAGAACAGAAAGGAGCCCGCGATGCGGTTGACGTATCGGAATTTAAAGGGCTTGGAGTTCATGCTTCGCCGCAGGGGGTGGGGTGGCGCCGCCGGTGGGGGCTCAATCTAGCACAAGGTCGGGCTTCGTCGCCCCGACCCAGAGCACTGCGGTGCCTTCGCGCCGGACGCGGGCGATCTCGAGGGCGAGGGCGCCGGCGGATTCGGGCGGCGCTCCGTCGAGCGGTTCCTCGAGCACCAGCAGATCGAGGGGCTCGAGGAGGAACGCCCGCACCCATTGGGCGAGAACGAGTTCTCCGGGCGGGGCGGCGGCGGGCCGCATCGAGGGGAGGCCCCGCGCCAGCCCGAAGGTGTGCGCCAGTTCGGCGGCCCGCTGCTCGACCTCGGCCGAATGCCGGGTCGGGTCGAACTGCGCGGCGAGGAGCGCGTTTTCATCGACATCGAGGTTGCTGATCCAGATCTGCGAAGCGTGGCTGCGGGGATTGACGACGACGCCGGTCCGGCGCCTCGCCCGCTCTGCTTCGCCGAGGGAGAGATCGGACCATTCCCGGCCCCGGATGCGGACCGTGCCCGCGACCGGGGCGGCGAGGCCGAGCAGGACTAGGGAGATGGAGCTGCCGCGAAGGAAGCCGAAGGCGCCGGGGGCAAGGGAGAGATCGACCGGCTCCGCGCCGAGGGAGGTCTCGAGCACGGCGGCCTCGAGTTCGAGCACGGGGACGGGGGCGTCGGTGGGCTGGGGGGCGGCGGCGGACATGGTCAGCTCGGGGTGGAGGCTACATGTAGGCGACGAAGGCGAAGACCGCCGAGATCACCAAGGTGGCGGCGACGGAGCCGAGCATGGCGCGGGTCACGGCCTGGGGAATGGCGGTGGCGGCGCCGGAGGCGGCGAGACCGTCGTGGCAGCAGATCACGCCGATGAGAAAGGCGGGCACGGTGCCGCGCCCCACGAGGCTGAGCAGGTCGGTGGTATCGACCGCCGAAAAGACTTCGCCGAAGAAAGGCGCAAGCGCCATCCGTCCGATGAAGAGGATGGTCACGGCCGAGGCGGCGAAGGCGCAGGCAACGAAGACGGCGGCCAGCGCGGTGCCGGCGAGGGCGAGGCCGACGGCCCGGGGCATCACGAGAAACTGCGTCAGATTGATGCCCTGCGACTCGATCAGGTCGATCTCTCCGTTGATGCGCATCGTCGCGATCTCGGTGGTGATGGCCGAGGCGCTCGCCGCGATGAGGATGATGCAGGCGAAGGCGGGCGCCGCCTCGCGGATCACGAGGATGCTGAGGGCGGGGCCGAGGAAGTCGATCCGGCCGGTGAAGTCGAGCCATTGGTAGGAGTTCAGCGTCAGGACCACTCCGACGATGGTCGCGGCGAACATGGTGAAAGGCACGGCTTCGACCCCGCCGAAGAGGATCTGCCGGGCGAGGCGAGAACGCACCGGCTTGCGCCACGATCCCGGACGCACGGCGAAGGCGATGCACTCGCTGGAGATCGCCGTGACCGAGACGAGAGTGGCGAAGGAGGAGGAGAGAGCCTGCTCCAGGTAGCCGAAGAAGCTGCCGAGAAGGCCCGGTTCCTTGCTGCCTTTCATCCGGCGCATCTTGGGGCGGACGGCGCGGTGGCGCAACGCCATTCTGCGGAAGGGGCGCCGCTTTTTCCGGTCGCCTTCACGGCTGCCGCGGTCGGGGCTCGGTCGGGGCTCGGTCGGGGCTCGGTCGGATGGGGCTTCAGCCGCCGCCAGTTGGCCACCGCTGTCTCTGCGCGCGGTAGTAGCGGACGAGGCCGGCGGTGACTCCGTCGGCGTATTCCTGGTAGATGTTCTTTCGGTAGATGCCGTTGATCTCCCGCAGGCCCTCGTAGTCGCCTTCCTGGACTCTCGCGTGGGTTTCCCGGTGGTTCATGCAGAAGGGCTCGAAGAACAGGACCGGGCAGAGAAAGACCCGGTTGGCGAGCAGGTTCCGAGCCCAGAGATAGGGGTTGTCGTTGACCGAGCGCCCGCTGGTGCCGTCGTAGGAGAAGGCGGGCAGCCGGGTCTCGGCCTGGATCGTGCGGGTGACGAGATCGGCGAGGCGGACTTCCTCGTGGTAGACGCCCTGGAGGATGCGCAGCACCATTTCCAGCCGGGTGTCGTCCTCGGCGATCTCGTTGCGGGAATAGCAGCCGTTGATGAGCAGGTGGAGGTGGTTCGGGCTGCGGAAGGCGGGGCGCCCGGCGGGCCAGGGGGAGGCGTCGAAATGCAGGCACAGGGCCAGGTCGGGCCGGATCGTTCCGTTGACGAGATCGCCGCGGGCGCGGATCTCGCTGGAGATGGCGAACATCGCCTTGGCCGTGTCGGCGACGCGCTTCTCGGTGGGGAACTGTCCTCGTTGCAGCAGGAAGGCTCGAGCCGGCTCGCGCAGTGTCTCGACGCGATCAAGCGTCACCGGGTCGTTCGTCTCGCGGGTGAGGTGGACTTCGGCACCGAGCAGGGAGAGGTCGCGCCGGAGGATTTTCGCCACGATCAGCGCCATCTCGCCCTCGCGCACCTCGAGAGTGTCGGGTCCGCCGAGGCGGAAATGCCGGTCGTCCCAGGTCACCCACTTTCCCCCGATGTGGCCGGGATCGACGGCGATGCGCAGACCTTCCAAGGGGCGGGAGGAATTTTCGGCCAGGTCGGGCATCTCGACCGGGCGTCTCCAGTAGGCCGGACGCGGCTGCGGCAGCGGCGGATCGCCGCGGAAACGCAAGTCGTACCAGCCCGCCTCGGGGTGGTTCGACTGCCGCAGGATCAGGGCGCGGTCGGGCTCGATGCGGATGAAGCCGTCC
>SLGN01000716.1 GCA_007123695.1 Verrucomicrobiales bacterium | reverse complement strand
CACGAAGAAGGCGACGCCTTCGCTGGCGAGATTCGAATGGTCGGCGCGGGGCAGGGTGCCCCAGGCGTGGACCGCCCCGGCCGATGCCTCGTCGGCGCCTCCCGGCGGCACCGCCCGCGCCACCGCGACGAGATCGTCTTCGAGCCGCAGCAGGGGGATGGTTTCGCCCTCGAAGCGGCGGCTGCGGAAGACGGCGAGCTCCCCCACCGGCAGGGGCGCCCCGCTGCGGGTGTTCGCGAGCAGCCCAGTCTCGGTGCGCCACCAATCGACAGGCAGCGGTTCGTCGCCGCCGCCTCGCCATTCTTCCCAGCGGATTCCGAAGAGTTCCTCGCCGCCCTCGTCGGGCGGGGGCAGCAGGACGAGCCCGCGCCCCGAGGCGACATGCTGGCGCAGCAGGGTCGCGGACGGGTCCTCCGGCCCCGGCAGGGGGGCGTGCCAGAAGAGCAGGGCCGTCTCCTCCCACGGCAGTTGCGAAACGGCGTCGGTGCGCAGGACGATGGCTTCGTGAATCGCTCCGGGCTCGCTCGGCGCGGCGGCGGCGGCGCGGATCGCCTCGGCCGAGACCGGATCGTCGCTCACGATCAAGGTGCGGCGTGCGGCGGGCTCGTCGAAGACGAAAAAGGCGGTGTTGTCGGCGGGATTGTCGTCGGCGGGCAGGTCGATGCGGCCCCAGCCGCGCTCGTCGCCGGGCGCCAGGGCCAGCGTGTGGCCCAGCAGCAGCAGCTCGGCGCCTTTCACCACGAAGTTCTCCACCGTGCGCGTGCCGTTCAGGGTGATCTCGACGGGGATTTCCGCCTCGCTTTCCTCCGTCTCCGGGCCGTGCCGCCGGATCGAGAGGTCCATGACGAGCCGCAGCCCCTCGGGGGACCGCTGCCGCTTCACCTCGCGCACCTGGACCGAGGCGTTGTCGCGGCCCTCTCCGGGAAAGGCGAGCAGAAAGAGCCGGGTCGTCTCGCGTGCGGCGAGGTCCGCTCGGATCGAATCCCACTCGCCCGAGCCGGGCTTCCAGTCCGATTCGCGCAGGTCCGAAGCCAGCCACACGTCGGTGCGCCCGCTCTCGGTCGCCGCGAGATGGTCGAGCCCCCGTCGCAGCAGGCCCGGAATGTCGGCGGCGGTGGCGGTGGCCGCCGTCTCGGGCAGGTCGCGCAGGGCCTTGGGGTCGGCCAGGGTCACCGGCGCCAGCGTCGCGCTGTCGATCAGCACGATCTCGCTCCGCTGGCCCGTCGTCTCCAGCAGGCCGGCGATGCGGTCGAGGGCGGCGGAGCGTTTCGACTCGCCCGTTTCCAGATCGAGCTGCTCCATGCTCGCGGAGCGGTCGAGCAGGATCAGCAAGGTGTCGGCCCGTCCCCCCGCCAGCCCGATCCAACCGCCCGCGAGAGGGCGGCTCGCCGCGAAGACGAGGGCGGCCACCGCGAGCACCCGCATCGCCAGGATCAGGATCTGGCGCAGCCGGGCGAGTCCTTTCGTCATCTTCTTCGCGTCGAGCAGGAACATCATCGCCGCCCAGCGCACCGTGCGGTGCCGATGCTGGTTGATCAGGTGGATGACCACCGGCAGCAGGGCGAGGGGAAGCCCCACGAGGAGGAAGGGCTGGAGGAAGCTCATCGCGCGGTGCGGGAGGTCTTGGGATTGCGCCCCAGCAGGAAGCGGGCGAGGACCTGGTCGTAGGCCTCGTCGAGAAAGACCCGGTGGTAGTCGACCGCGGAATGGTTCACGATGTCGTCGACGGTGGCGAGGTAGCGCTGGGCCGCCTCGCGGTAGCGGCGTTGGATCAGCATGGGGTCAGCGAGCAGGGAGTTGCCCCCCTCGAGATCGAGGAAGCGGGTGGGGTGGTCGAACTGGAACTCGATCTCCTGCCGGTCGAGCAGATGGAAGACCGAGACGTCGTGCTTGCGGAAGCGCAGGTGCTGGAAGGCCTCGCGCAGGGGCTCGGGCGGGAAGAGCAGGTCCGAGACGATGACGACGAGGGCGCGCTGGCGTATTTTTTCGGCCGCTTCGTGGATCGCCTTGACCAGGCCCGTCTCCCCGTCCGCCTCCAGCGATCCGATCTGGTCGAGCACCACGCCGAGATGCCGCGGCCCCCGCCGCGGCGGGGTCTCCAGCTCGAATCCGGCCGATCCGCTGTAGAGACCGACCGCGTCGCCCTGCTGCGCCGCGAGGTAGGCGAGCGTGCCTGCGAGGCGGCGGGCGTAGTCGAGCCGGGTCGCCCCCGTTTCCCCGTAGCCCATCGAACCGCTCGTGTCGACGATGAGACAGAGGCGCAGGTTCGTGTCCGCTTCGAATTCCTTGATGTAGTATCGGTCGGTGCGGCCCCAGGTCCGCCAGTCGAGACGGCGGGTGTCGTCGCCGGCGACGTATTTCCGATATTGGGCGAACTCCAGAGCCGACCCGCGCACCGGACTGCGGTGGCGGCCCGCGACGCTGCCGACCATGGGCTGGCGCGCGTTGAGCTCCAGCCCCAGCAGCTTGCCCAGCACCGCCGGGTCGAGAAAGTCGCGCTTCGAGTCACGGGTCATGTCGGTGGGGCGGTGAACGGTGGACAGTTGACGGTTCACAGTTCACCGCATCTGCCCTTTCACTTTTCGCTGGTGAGCTCCTCCACGAGGCGGGCGATGACCGAGCGCGCCGTGACGCCTTCGGATTCGGCGGTGAAGGTCTTGATGAGCCGGTGGCGCAGCACGGGCGAGGCGATCGCGACGAGATCCTCCTGCCGGACCATGTAGCTGCCGTGGAGCGCGGCGCGCGCCCTCGACCCGAGAATGAGGTATTGCACCGCCCTCGGCCCCGCCCCCCAGCCGACGAGCGGCTTGAGCCAATCGGGCGCCTCCCCCTGCTCCGGGCGCGTGCGGCGCACGAGGTCCACGGCGAGCTGGTAGATGTGGTCGGGCACGGGAACGCGGCGCACCAGTTGCTGGAAGCGCAGGACCTGCTCGCCGTCGAGCAGCGGCTCCAGTCGCGGCGGCGCCTCGCCGGTGGTGGTGCGGGCGATGGCGATCTCCTCCTCCCGCGAAGGGTAGTCGACGCCGATCATGAACATGAAGCGGTCGAGCTGGGCCTCGGGCAGCGGGTAGGTGCCCTCCTGCTCGATCGGGTTCTGCGTGGCGAGCACGAAGAACGGCGGCTGCAAGTCGAAGCTGTGCCCCGCTACGGTCACGCGATGCTCCTGCATCGCCTCGAGCATCGCCGCCTGGGTCTTCGAGGGGGCTCGGTTGATCTCGTCGGCCAGCACGATGTTGGCGAAGACCGGGCCCTTGGCGAACTCGAAGCTCCGGCGGCCCGAGCCGTCGTCCTGCAGGATCTCGGTGCCGGTGATGTCCATCGGCATCAGGTCCGGAGTGAACTGGATGCGGCTGAAGCTCAGCGACATGGTTTCGGCGAGCCGCGACACCAGCAGGGTCTTGGCGAGGCCGGGCACGCCCATCAGCAGAGCGTGTCCGCGGGCGAAGAGGCAGATGGCGAGCTGCTCGACCACTTCCTCTTGCCCCACGATGACCTTGCCGAGTTCCTCGCGGAGGTCGGCGTAGGCGGCGCGCAGGTGGTCGATGGCGGAAACGTCGTCTTCCTGAAGGGCGGCGGAGGCGGGTGCAGAGGCGGGCGGATCGGACATGGTCTTCGGAGATTGGGCGGCCGCAGCGCACGATGCGCCCGGACGCGTTGACGATAGGGGCGGGCGGCGGGCGAGGAAAGGGGAAAATCGGGCCATGATCGGTCCCTTGCTCCTCACCCCATCCTTCGACACCGAATTTCCCGTCACCTCCCAATGCCCTCCAGAAGCGCCAAAATAAAACCCAGATTTTTAATCGAAGATTTTGGAGGATCGCGCGGGATGAAAGGAAGGGTTCTACAGGGTCTTGGCATAGAGTCCTATCAATTGAGCAATCGAGCTCCCGGAAAATTAAATTTCAGATCTTTAAT
>SLGN01000663.1 GCA_007123695.1 Verrucomicrobiales bacterium | reverse complement strand
CGGGCATGGCTGGGGCCAACTTCACCCCGCTGCGCCGTTAGGCAAATCGCGGCGCCGCGGCCCGGAGCCATTCCGCGAGAAATCGGGTAGCTCGCCCTCGTATGAAGCGGCGCGGCGGGAGGGAAAACGGGTGTCGCGGGCCGGATTCGCGGTTAGGTTGTCGCTTTCCCTTCCGCCCGACATGTTCTTCAGCCCCTTTCTGGCAACGCGCTACCTCAAGCCCAAGCGCACTTTCGTCTCCATCATCACGGTGATTTCGATCCTCGGCGTCGCCCTTGGGGTCTGGCTGCTCACGGTAGTCATCGCCGTCTTCACCGGCTACGGCGAACGGATCAAGGAGAGCATCCTCGGCTTCGAGCCGCATCTCGTGATCGACTCGGGCGGCATCCTCAAGGACTGGCCCGATCTCGTCGAGAAGATCGAGGAGTTCGATGGCATCGTCGCGGTGACTCCCTACGTGCGCGGACAGGTCGTGATGGACTTCAACGGCATGCGCAGCGCTCCGATGATCCGCGGCATCCTCGCACCGCAGGGGGAGGAGCTGGAGCGGATGCGCTCGAAGATGGCGCGGCGGCCCCACCCTCTCCATCCCGACGACCGGTCCAAGGACGAGACCATGGGCGACTTCTTCGGCGAGCACGACTACTACTCCGCCGTCATCGGCGACGGCATCGCCGAAGGCCAGGGCATCCAGATCGGCGACAAGGTGCTGCTCTACTCGCCCCGCGACATCGACTCGGTCATGCGCGCGCTCGAAAGCGTCGGCGAAGCCGAGGACGAGGAAGGGCGCCGGGAGGCCATCGAAAAAACCCGCGAAATGACCGCGCCGCAGGAAGTCGAAGTCGTCGGCATCTTCGACTCGGGCCACTGGGACTTCGACGCGAACATCGTCTTCATCCACCTCGAGACGGCCCAGGTTCTCTACAACTTCGACCTCGAGGAAAGCCACGGCATCGCCGTCCGCGCCCACGACGGCTTCAAGGCGGGGGAATACCAGCAGAAGATCCACGCCATCCTGCCCGAGAAATTCCGGGCGCTCACCTGGATGGAGATGCACAAGATCATGTTCGACGCGGTCGCCGCCGAACGGCAGGCGATGTACCTCATCCTCTTCATGATCATGATCGTGGGCGGCTTCTGCATCATGAACACGATGATCACGGTGACCTTCCAGAAGCGCTCCGAGATCGGGCTGCTCAAGGCCCTCGGCGCGCGCGAGGAGCAGGTCGCCTGGGTCTTCCTCTTCCAGGGCATACTCGTCGGACTCGTCGGGGTCCTCGTCGGACTTGTCCTCGCCCAGCTCACGCTCTATTTCCGCAACGACATGGCCGGGTGGATCGGGCGAAATTTCGGCGTCGACATCTTCTCGGCCGAGGTCTACAAGGTCGATGGCGGCCTGCCCGCGCAGCAGACTCTGCGCGACCTCGTCATCATTTCGACCGGTGCCTTCCTCGCCTGCATCGTAGCCTCCCTGATTCCGGCGCTCTTCGCCGCTTCGCTCCAGCCGGCCAAGGCGCTCCGGAGCGAGTAGCTTGTCGCCCGTCCGGCGCGGTCGCCGCAGGCATCCGATCCATGGACTTCTATCTCTCCCTCGACGGGGCCAAGGCGGGCCCCTTTTCCATCTTCAAAGTCGGCGAGCTGCTCGAGAGCGGCGAGGCCACCCCCGACACTCTCGCCTGGCACCGGGATCTGACGGAATGGACGCCCATCCGCGAAATCCCGGCGCTCGAGACCTTTCTCGAGCGACAAGACGGCGACAAGGGCGAGGAATCCGTCGAGCCCGCCGCGAAGCGCCCCCCGCCGCTGCCACCGCGTCCCCGCAATACCGAACCCGAACCCGAAGAAACCTACCGGGGCTCCCCCCTGCCCGAAATCGGCACAGGCGACGCCGCCGTCCTCGTGGAAGCCGACGCCATCGATCCGGCAAGGCCCTTCGTCCGCTTCTGGGCACGCATGTTCGACTACACGCTCGTCTCGGCGATCGTCTTCCAGCTTTCCGATCCCGTCCTCTCGCCGCCCCAGCCGGGCGAAGCCGTCGGCGAGACCCTGGAGCGCTACTTTTCCGAGATGGCCCGCCCCGAGATGCTCGCCCTCGCACGCACCCTCTTTTTCGCGATGATCGGCTGGCAGGTTCTCGAGGGGGTCCTGATTCACCTTTTCGGGACCACTCCGGGGAAGGCTCTCCTCGGAATTCGTGTCGCCGAACCTGATGGCGAACGCGTCCCGCTGCCCCGTTCGCTCGCCCGCGCCTTCGCCGTCTACGTCCTCGGCGCGGGCTTCTACCAGTTCCCCTTCATTCTCATCGGCATGGTGTTCAGCTTTTTCCGACTCACCGCCACCGGAATCTCGCTCTGGGACCAATACCTCAGGACAAGGGTGGAGCACGCCCCTCTCGGGCCGGGCAGGATATTGCTAGCCATCGGCGTCTTTTTCGTCTTATTAGCCTTTCAGTCCGTGAGATTTTCATGAGCCGCCACTGCTCCATCGTCCTGCACGCCCACGTGCCGTGGGTCAGCCATCCCGAGGTGCCGCATTGCCTCGAAGAGGACTGGCTGCACAGCGCCGTCGTCGAGACCCATCTGCCGCTGCTGGAGATGCTCCACCGTCTGCGCGAGGAAGGCGTGCCCTATCGCCTCGCCCTCGACCTTTCCCCCACCCTGCTGGCGATGCTGCGCGACCGCGGTCTGCGCCGTCGCACACTTGCCTACCTCGACCGCACCCTGCGGCTCTGCCGCGACGAAGTCGAGCGCGGCGACATCACCGGGATGCGCGAACTGGCCTTGGCGCAGGAGGAACGTCTCCACCACCTCCGCTCCCTCTACGTCGAGCGATGGGAATGCGACCTCCTGCGGGCCTACGCCGACCTGCGCGACTCGGGCCACCTCGAGCTGACCGCCAGCGCCGCGACCCACGCCCTCCTCCCCCTGCTCATGCGCGTACCCGAATCGGTACAGGCGCAGGTCCGCGCCGGGATCCGCCAATACGTCCAAAGCTTCGGACGCATGCCCCGCGGCTTCTGGCTGCCCGAATGCGCCTACGCCCCGGCCCTCTCCGCGATCCTGCAGCGCGAGGGCATCGAGTGGACCCTCGTCGAGGAGCACGCCCTCTCCACCTCGCCGCAGACGAACGACGAGTTTCCCTACCGACCCGGAATCACCGCCGAGGGCCTGCGCGTCTTCGGGCGCGACCACAGCAGCAGCAGCGAAGTCTGGAACGCCGACGAGGGCTTCCCCGGCGACGAACGCTACCGCGACTTCTTCCGCGACGTCGGGCTCGACGCACCCATCGAATATCTCGCCGACTACCTTGGCGAAGGGCGGCAACGGCAGTTCACCGGCATCAAATACCATCGCCTCGCCCACGATGGAGAACGCAGCGAAGTCTACGACCCAGAGCTGGCTTCCCGCGCGCTCGAAGAGCATTCGGTGCGCTTCGTCGCGAGCCGGGGCGCCCAACTTGCCGCGCTCGAAGCCGAGGGCATCGAGAGCCCCCTCGTCGTCTGCGCCTTCGACGCCGACCTTTTCGGTCACTGGTGGTACGAGGGCGTCGGATTTCTCGAGCGCGTCTTCCGGAAGACAGCCGAGCGCGGGGACTTCTCCTTCACTACGCCAGGCACCTACATCGCCGCCAACAAGCAGAGCGAGCTGCCTCCCGCCGCTCCCGTCTCCTCCTCTTGGGGCGAGGGTGGCTACTTCGAGACCTGGACGAGCGACGAGAACAACTGGATTCACGGAGAGATTCAGAAGCGAGCCGAGCAGATCGCCCGCTTTGTCACCCTTTTCGAAGAAAACCGCGCCGCGATGCCGGAAAGGGTCGTCGAGCACCGTCAGCGCTGCATCCGGATCATGACGAAAGAGCTTCTCCTCGCCCAGGCGAGCGATTGGGCCTTCCTGATGAAAAACGAAGCGTCCCGCGAAT
>SLGN01000081.1 GCA_007123695.1 Verrucomicrobiales bacterium | reverse complement strand
TACGGAAGCGGCTGGATGGTCGATTCCGAGATTCTTCAGGCCCTCGGAGGCGCTCGAAATGCAAAGAAATCGTTGCATTTATGATTCGTGTGACTCTATTCTTGATTTTTTATAAAATATGAGAAGAGTTGCGCCATGGAACTCCGGTTTTTATCCTCGATTCTGTTGTGGATCCTCGTTGCCAGCTCCCTGCCCTTGGGGCTCGGAGCGACGGAGAAAAGGCGCGGCATCCTCTATCTCGGCGACTCTCTCAGCATCGGTGCCTTCGGGCAGACCTTCGACGCCGCGATGCGGGCGGGCGGGCACCGAGTCCACACCGTCGTGGCCGGTGGAGCAAGCCCCTACTATTGGCTGAAGAACTACCAGCCGCTTCCATGCACCATCGGCTTCTGGGAAAAGACCGACTCAACCGAGCGGCGCGTCGCCTACGTTCGGGCCGTGCCGAAGCTCGAGGATTTGATGGACGAGGGCAAGCCAGCCGTCGTCGTCGTCCAAACCGGCATCAATCTCTACGCCACCCTGCGTTCGAAGCGCCGCGCCAAGGAGGAAAACATCGCCACGGTCCGGTCGCTCATCGACCAGATGTGCCAGTCCATCGCCTCCCGGGGAGCCGTCTCCTACTGGATCCTTCCGCCGCATTCCCACGAGGCTCGCTATCCGAAGGAACTCCAGGACGAGCTCGCCTCAATCATGCGCGAAGTCGTGGGACGGCATGGCGGAACCGTGTTCGAAAGCAGCGAGGTGACGCGTTTTGTCGATCCCTATCCGGCCACCGACGGCATCCACTACGGCCCCGCCGAGGCGCGGGCCTGGGCCCAACGGGTCTCGGGCCATTTCGCGTCTTTCGTCGGCTCGACGCCTTCGTCCACCGAACCGGCTCTCGCCGAATCTCCGGCCGCGAGGGCGATTCCGGAGTCCCGGCCCGATCCTGCGCCCACGGCGGCATCAATGACGGCCCCAGCTCCATTGGCGCCGGCACCGGCGGCGGATGAGAACGTGCCGGAGGACATCCCCGCCGAGATCGCTCTGCGGGTGCGCCTCGAGGAGAAGTCGGAAATCACCAACGTCTCCGAACTCGACTACGCGAACGCCCTCGGGCTCTTCGAATACTCGGTGGTAAAGGATCTGCGCGGGAACTTCCCCCACGACCGCATCCGCATCGCGCAGGGGGTCGTCTTCGGACGTCGTCTCACCGGAGCGGCGCGGGTGGAGATCGGATCGGAAGCGGAGCTCGTGCTCGTGCCCCTTTCCCGCTATCAGAACTTGGAGCGCTGGCAGATGTTCGACGATTTGCGCCCCAACGCGGAGATTCCGATCTACACCCCCAAGCTGAACTGAAGACCCGCTCGGCGGACCTACGCAGCACCCAAAGTCCGCCCCTCGTTAGCGTCAGGCCCGCCACTCGTCAGCCGCCGACCTGACGGATCCAGTCTTGCAGGTTGTAGTAGTTTGTGACCCTCGCAATTCGCCCTTCGCCGACTT
Source organism: Verrucomicrobiales bacterium (assembly GCA_007123695.1). Classification (GTDB taxonomy): domain Bacteria; phylum Verrucomicrobiota; class Verrucomicrobiia; order Verrucomicrobiales; family DEV007; genus Arctic95D-9. Next base: position 2,444 of record SLGN01000081.1, on the reverse strand, counting down.
CGAAGAAGGCACCGACGCGCAGATGGTAGGTCTGCCCGCGTGCCGGGGGCAAACCTTCGTCGGTGTCGAGGTAGCTGCCACGGATGAAGAACTCGGCGGCGGCGCGGCGACCGGTTGCGTCGGCCATCACTACGAGTTCCTCGACCTGCTCGGCGTAGCAGCGGTCCATGTGGGCGAGAAACTCGCGGAAGGTTCCGATCCCGGCCACGCTTCCACCTTCGTTGATGTCGTGGACGACGTCTTCGGAAAGCAGGGCGAGCATGCCCTCGCGGTCTCCGGCGTTGAAGGCGTCGTAGTAGCGGCGGACGAGGGCCTCGGTCTCGGTTCGGACATCGGTCTCCATGGAGGGATCTTCGCGCAGGCTCCGCCGGGACGCAAGTGCGGCGCCTCCCCGGCTTCGCCGGATCGGCCAAAGTCGATGGTCGTTCTCAAGCCATCAAGCTCTGCCGACAAAGCATCGCGTAGACTCCGTCGTGGGCGGAAAGAGTCTCGTGGTCGCCCTCCTCGACGACTTTCCCCTGGTCGAGCACGTAGATGCGATCGGCGTTGCGAACGGTGGAGAGGCGGTGGGCGATGACAAAGCTGGTGCGCCTCGCCATGAGCTGCTCCAGCGCCTCCTGGATCAGCGTCTCGGTCTCGGTGTCGACGCTGGCGGTGGCCTCGTCGAGCAGGAGGATGGGTGGGTTCTTCAGCACGACCCGGGCGATGGCGACGCGCTGCTTTTCGCCCACCGAGAGCTTCACCCCGCGCTCGCCCACGTTCGTGTCGAGCCCCCCGGGCAGGGCGGCTACGAAGTCGGCGGCGCGGGCGGCGCGAAGGGCCTCCCACATCTCGGCCTCGTCTGACTCGGGCTTGGCGAGGGCGAGGTTCTCGCGCACCGAGCCGTTGAAAAGGAAGCTTTCCTGCGTGACGTAGCCCATCGCCCCCCGCAGGGCGGACTTTTTCAGCTCGACGATGGGGATGCCGTCGATCGTGATCTCCCCGGCGTCGGCCTCGTAGAAGCGCGTCAGCAAATTGATCACGGTCGATTTGCCCGCACCGGTGTGGCCAACGAGGGCGATCATGCGACCGGGCTTCGCCTCCATCGAGACGCCCTTGAGCGTAGCGATGTCCGAGCCGTAGGAAAAGGCGACGTCGCGCAGCACGACATGGCCCTTGACCTTTCCGGGAAACTCGCGCCCCTCGTCGAGGCCGGGCTCCTCCTCGGCATCGACGATCTCGAAGACCCGCTCGGCGGCGGCGCGGCCGGCCTGGAGGATCTGGTTCAGCCCGTTGAGACGCGAAATCGGTTCGTAGAAGAGGTTCAGCGCGACGAGGTAGGCGACGAAGATCCCGGTGCGCGCCTCCAGCGAGGCTTGGTCGGGAGCCTCCATGACCGACCAGGCCCCGAAGGCGATGACGAGGGCGTAGCCGAAGTTGCGGCAGAACTCCATCGAGGGGTTGTAGGCGGCCCAGACCCGCATGAGGCGCAGGCTGACCTGCCGCAACTGCTCGCTGGCGGCGTTGAAGCGCGCGTGCTCGGCCTGCTCGCGGGTGAAGGCCTTGATCTGCTGGATGCCGTCGATGTTGTCGTGCAGCAGCGAGTTCATCGTGCTGGTCGCCTCGCGCACGCGGCGGTGGCGGGCCGGGGAGGTCTTCGCGTAGGCCCAGGCCCCGCCGGCGAGAAAGGGCATCGGGATCATCGTGATGAGGGCGAGACGCGGGTCGAGGTAGAAAAGGTAGCCGCCCACGACGAGCACCTGGAGCAGCGCCACCAAGCCCTGCTCGATCCCGTCGATGAGGACGCGCTCCATCGCGGTGACGTCCTCGGTCACGCGGGTCATGACGTCGCCGGTGCGCTTGTTGTCGAACCACCGCATCGGGAGCCGCTGGATCTTCCGGTAGAGGTCCGAGCGGATGTCGAAGATGACGCGCTGCTCGAAGGTGTTGTTCAGGATGATGCGCAGGGCGTTGAAGAGATTCGTGGCGAAGAAGGTGCCCACCGCGAGCAGCGCCAGGGGAACAAGCCGGTCGAAATCCCGCTGCGGGATGACCTCTCCGGTGATTCGCTGCGCCACACCGGGGAAGACGATCACGAGCACGGTCATGAGGACGGCGCAGACGAGCTGTGCCGCCGCGAGCGCGGGGTAGCGCTTCAGGTAGACGATGACCCGGAGGACGGTTCTCATACGGTAGGGAAACGCTTGGGAGCGGGAGACGGTCGTGGATTTCGGGAAAAGGGCGAACTGCGGCGACACGCGGCAGGAAGCCTCCACCATGGCAGGCAATCGCCGCCGCTCCATCGTTTTCTTGGCGTCGGCGGCTCTCCTTCTGCAGGTGATCGCTGTCGAGGTTGGCAATGGCATCCAATCGGGCAAGGACCGCAAGAGTCGGACTTCGGGTGCAGCCACCCTGCGCCACCCTGCGCCACCCTGCGCCACCCTGCGCCACCCTGCGCCACCCTG
>SLGN01000519.1 GCA_007123695.1 Verrucomicrobiales bacterium | reverse complement strand
TTCCGATCTTGTCGAAGGTCAAATCGCCCCAGATTTTCAGGGTGATGACTTCGCGGAACTTTTCCGGGACCTTGGAGAGCGCCACCTGCAGGGCCCGGCTCGTGTCATCTTCGGGCAGTTCGAACCACGCCACCAGCTCCCCGGAATCCTGCGCGGCGAGCTCCTCTCTGCGGCGACGTCTCTCGTTGCTTCGGGCGAGATCGACGGCGCAGCGCTTGATGTTTGTGAAGGCGAGGCTCAGGACCTGGCGGTCGGGCACGCTCCGGTGAGTCTTCCAAGTCCGGATCAAGGCCGTTTGGAGGACATCCTCCGCATCCGCCTCGCATCGGGTCTGCTGGCGGGCGAAGAGCATCAAGCGACTGCCGAACCGGTCGATCCATTCGCGCCATTCCTCGGAATATCGATGCATCTTGAAACACTGACGCACAGGTCGGCGCTGTGTTCAAAAAAAATTCCGCGTTTCGGTGTTTCCCGTCCACGATCTCGCTCCCGTGCAATTCGTTTGCGCGTCGCCGGAGACTTTGCAACAATCCGTTCCAATGAGCGTTCCTTCCGACCCCAGCCGCCGCCGATTCCTTTCCGCCTCCGTGTCTGCGGGGTCCGCCTTGTTCGGCATCGGCGCGGTCCGCCTTGCCGCTTCGCCCTCCGGGGAAACCGAGCATTTCCACTACCGGCTCGCACCCGCCGACGGTCCCTACATTGATTCGCAGCGGGGCGACCGCGCCTTCGGTTTTCGGGGCGACCGCATCTTTCTTTCCGAGGACAACAGCGCGACCTGGTTCCGCTCGGCGCCCTTCGAAGAGGCCGAGAACATCACCTTCAGCGTCTTCCTGAAGAACGGAAACATCCTCTTCGCGACGCGGGAGCGTCTCTTTCTCAGCACCGACGACCTGGCGACCCGTCGCGAGGTCGTGGTGCAGCGCGGCGACGGTTCCGACTACCGACCGCACGTCCCGCGCGATCCCGAGCAGCCCGGCTGGTATTTCCATCCGCTGGACGGTGTCCACACCTGGGACATCGACGGCCGCGAGATCCTCGTGTGGGGGAACTACTGCAACGTCCTCGGTGGCCCCGTCCCCGTGAACATCTACTACTCGACAGACGGCGGCGAGACCGTCAAGCTCGCCTACTCCTTCGGGCAAAACCCGAAGTTTCAGGAGAAGGATGCCTCGCCCGAGGAGTTTCTCGGCGACCCCGCCAACGGGACAATCTGCCGGCACATTCACTGCGTCGCCTACCACCCCGAAGAGCGGGCCTTCTACGCCTGCACAGGCGACATCGACCGCGGTTTCGGGAAGGAGTGCCACTGGCTGCGGGGCACCTACGACATCGTCGCCGACCGATGGGATTGGCGTGTCGTCGTGTCGGTCGATTCGAACTCGCGCTACAAGTCGGGGGGAATCAACTTCGCCGATGGCAAGATCCACTGGGCCGCCGACGCCAACGGCCCAAAGAAGCTCAACGAGCGTCACGACCGCGGCATCTTTCGCTGCGCCCCCGCCGATCTCGCCCATCCCGAGCGTCACGAGCAGCTCTTCGACGCCGAATTCGAGATGGCGAACATGATCGTCGAGGACGGCGTGATGATCGCCTCGCATTGCGCGCCGGCCTCGGACCTGAAGTGCGGCTTCGCCTACTCTCCCGACATGGGGAGGAGCTGGACCGAATACGACCTCGCCGAGTTCGGGCCGAGGTCGCCGGTCAGGTTTCACCCGAAGAACGGCGACGGCTGGTTCCGCGTCGATCTGCGCAAAGGATGGATCGAGCGAGGCGAAGTCCTCTTCCTCAAGCCAAAAGGGTGAGAACGCGTCGGCGAGCCCCTACGCCCCTCCCGACTTCCGCGCTTGTTTTGCAGTGATAAAGTCTGCGGACAAACCTGAAGGAAGAATCCATCAATCCGCCATGATCCATTCCGGAGATCACAACTAATAGCACGGCGGTTTATTCTTGCTCTTCATGCTGGTCGGCTGGTTTGCAGTGATTGAGACAGCCGCCAATCCAAGAAGACGCGAAGTTTCATTACGCACTTTATTAATAGCCTGGATGTTTGTATTTAGGACTATCCTGGACTGTCGATACGGGCAAGGCAGTCCAGCGCTTCAGCGCGTTGCGGGCGCTGGGCGTGGGTCGCGGGGGCTCCGAACGACCTGAAGGTCGGGACTACTTTTCGCGGTCGAGGCGGGCAAAGTAGTCCAGCGCTTTAGCGAGTGGCGGTGGCCGAGCGTGGGGCGCGGAGTCTCCGCAACGACCTGAAGGTCGGGACTACTTTTCCTGCTCGAACCCCGAACCCCGAACCCCGAACCTGAAAATTCAATACAATGCAATCCAGAGCATCACCACGATGCCGGCGTTGTTGATGGCGTGGGCGGTCATTGGGGCGATGAGGGAGTCGCGCCATTCTCGGAGGAGGGAGAAGCCTACGCCCATGGCAGCTAGGGCGGGGATGCCGTAGAGCCCTTGCGGGTGGAGGGCGGCGAAGACGAGGGAGGAGAGCAGGGCGGAGGGAAGAAAGCGGAGGCGGCTGCGGAAGTAGCGGTGGAAGGCGCCTCGGAAGAAGATTTCTTCGAAGAACGGTGCGTAACCGGCGGCAAGCAGCAGGCAGGCGACCTTTTCGGTGATTCCGCCAGCGTAGAGCCATCCGACGATGGGGTGGATCTCGGGTCCGGGCGAGGCGGGTGGATCGCCAACGGCATCGAGCGGTTGCCCTCCGGTTTCAGCGGCGCCTGCTCCGGCCCCCAGCGCCTCGGCGGCAAAGGCGAGACCAAGGGTCATGGCGATGCCGACGGAGGCGACGGCGAGCACGGCGAGGTAGCCGACGCAGCCGGCCCCGATTTCGCGTCGCCAGCCGACGCCGCGGTGCAGACCGACGGCGGTGCGGAAGTCGCGCCAGGGCATGCCGCGCAAACGCGGCCAGAGCAAGGGGAGAAGCGCGGCGGCGGCGTAACCGAACGCGACGGTGCGGCCTCCGTAGAAGGCACCGAGAAGGGCTCCGAGAACCATGGCCCCAAGGTAGAGGGCAAAGCACTCAAGGAGGACTCCTGCATAGGCGGGGGAGGGAACAAAGGTGTTGGCGGAGGGGTCGGTGCGGAAGCGACGCAGGTGGACGAAGAGAAGGACGCCTCCGGCGGCGACGCCGGAGGCAGCGAGCACCACGAGCAAGCCGAAGCCCGCTGCGACGGAGCGGGCACGCGCGCGGATCGACGAGGCCAGCGGCGGTTCGCCGGCGCCTCGGGTCGGAGCGAGTTCGGCGAACCAGCCGAGTGATTCGCGCAGGTCGGCGCGGCCCCCTTCATCGACGCCGCGGCGCAGGGCTTCGAGAGTGGCCCGGGCGACCTCGCCTTCCCGTCCTTCGAGGCGCTCGGCGGCGGTGCCTTGGTCTCCTTTGGGCTGCAGCGAGACGAAGCTCTCGAGAAGCGCGAGGGCGGCGACGCCCCTGTCGCCCCGGGTCGATCCGAGCATGTCGCCGAGGATTGTCTCGGCCTGGCTCGGCTGGACCGGGGCGATGCCGAGAACCATCTGCGCTTGCAGCTTGAGCAGGGCGAGCTCGCCCGCCGAGGTCTCGTGCCGCGTGGCGGGGGCGGCGTCGGCGTCGGGAGTCTCCGGGGCTGGTTCGAGCCGGTCGGCGAACCAGTCGAGGGGCAGCAGGCAGAGCAAAATCAGCGGCCAGGCCCACCAAGCGGCTTTCCGTCCCCGCGCGGCGGGGAGCGGCGGCGGTGCGGGAGGCGGGGCGGAGCCGTGACCGATCGGACGGGGCCGGTGGGGTGTTTCGGAATCCATCCGGAAGGAGCCGAGGCGACCCGGAAACCGCAGTGGGTTCCGCGGAGGAGAACGAGTCCGTCAGCGCCGGGGCGCGGCCTCCGCGGCTCTTCGTCCGCGGCCTCAGCCCCGCACGTCGTAGGCGACCACGTATTGCTGGTCTCGCAGGT
>SLGN01000047.1 GCA_007123695.1 Verrucomicrobiales bacterium | reverse complement strand
GAAACCTCCTCGGCTGGGATCCTTCGACCATGGCCCTCTCCTACAGCGTCCTCATGATGCTGGGCTTCGGCTACCTCATCGCCCTCGTTCTGGTCCTCCATGCCTCGCTGCGCGCCCAGATCCTCGTCACCGCCGGGATTCTCCTCGGCTACTGGGCCGTGCAGATGGCGATCCCCTTTCCCGGCCGCACCCCGGGCCAGTTCCTACCCGGCGGCATCTTCAGCGACTGGCTCTACGACGAGACCATCGGACGCCTCGAGGCGCCGTGGAAAAGCCGCTACGGACGCGGCTGGCCCGTGACTCTTTTCAACCACGGCGCCACCGCGATGCTCGGAGTCCTCGCCTGCGCCCTGCTGCGTCGGTCGCCCGATCCTCGGCGAGTGGTGCGGCACCTTCTCCTCGGCGGCGCCGCCCTCCTTCTTCTCGGCCTTCTCTGGAGCTTCCTCCTGCCCATCGTCAAGAACCGCTGGAGCAGCAGCTACGTCCTCTGGTGCGGCGGTCTCAGCTGGATGCTGCTCGGGATCTTCCATTGGCTGGTGGAAATCCGTGGCTGGCGGCGCTGGGCGGGGCTGTTCGTCGTCATCGGCAGCAACTCCATCCTCGCCTACCTCATTTCGACGCGCTTCATGGATCCCTTCCGCAGCGTCGCGAAGATTCTTTTCAACGGTCTCGAGCCGTACCTCGGCTCCTACTGGCATGGCGTTTGGATGGCCTTGGCCAGCTACGGGCTGGTCTGGCTGCTGCTACTCCACCTCCGTCGTGCGCGCATCTTCCTCAAGCTCTGACATGAACCGCTCCGCCCTGCTCCAAGCAAAGCTCTACGGCATCGTTGATCTCGGCTATGTCGATCCCACAGCACTCGTCCGGGTCACCGCGGAAATGGTCGAGGGCGGCATCGACGTGGTCCAACTGCGCGCCAAAGGGCGCGAGCCGGGCGAGATCCGGCGATGGAGCGAGAACCTGCTCCCGATCTGCCGCGAGGCGGGCGTGCCCTTTTTCGTGAACGACCATCCCTCCATCGCCTTGGAAACCGGGGCCGACGGCGTCCACGTGGGGCAGGACGACGCTTCCATGGAAGAAGTGCGTGCCGTCGTCGGTCCGAACTTGCTCGTCGGCAGATCGACCCACAGCCTGGAGCAGGCCGCCGCCGCCGCCGCCGATCCCCGCACCGACTGCATCGGCTTCGGCCCCCTGTTCGCCACTCCGACGAAGCCGGACTACGCGCCCATCGGCATCGAGGAAATCCGGACCGTCCACCGTCGGCACCCCGATTTGCCCATCTTCTGCATCGGCGGAATCAAGAAAGAGAAGCTCCCCGCCCTCGTCGCGACCGGTGCCAGACGCGTCGTCATCGTCTCGGGGATCTTGCAAGCGCCCGATATCGCTGCTTACGTCAGGAGCGCGAGGTCTCTCCTCCCGTGAAATCCAAGATCCACCCTTCGCCAGACTTCATCCACCCACTCCCATCGCGCATGAGCGTCCTCGTTTCCGGTTCCATCGCCCTCGACCACGTCAAGACAAAGAAAGCCGCGCAGGAGAACCTGCTCGGCGGGTCCGCCTCCTACGCCGCCATCGCCGCGAGCTTCTTCGCCCCTGTCGGCATGGTCGGGGTCGTCGGGCGCGACTTCCCCGAGGAGCATCTCGAACTCTTCAAACAGCGCCGCATCGACCTGGAGGGCGTCGAGTTCTCCGAAGGCGAGACCTTCCGCTGGACCGGCGAATACATGGATGACATGAACGACCGCGAAACCCTCGAGGTCGCCCTCAACGTTCTCGAATCCTGGCGCCCCAAGGTGGGCGAGTCGCAGAAGAACTCCACCCGCGTCAACCTGCTCGCCAATTCCCACCCGGTGAACCAGCACAGCGTCGTCGACCAGGTCGGCGACGGGCCCGGCTTCACCATCGCCGACACCATGGACCTCTGGATCCAGATCTCGCGCCACGAACTCGAGAGCCTGCTGCACCGCATCGACCTGCTCGTCCTCAACGACAGCGAGGCAAAGCTGATGATGGACACGCCGAACGTCGTCGCCGCCGGAACTCAGCTCCGGGAAATGGGGCCGAAGTTCGTGATCGTGAAAAAGGGCGAGCACGGCGCCATGCTGTTCGGCGAGGACGACTTCTTCGCCTGCCCCGCCTTTCCCCTGCAAGAGGTCTTCGATCCGACCGGCGCGGGCGACTCCTTCATCGGCGGCTTCGCCGGCTACCTCGCGAGCCTGGGGAAGGACTCCTACGACTTCGCCGACCTCGCCGGAGCGATCGCCCGCGGCACGGTGCTCGCGAGCTTCACCTGCGAGAGCTTCAGCACCCATGCGCTGCACGATCTCGACCGGGCGGCCTTCGACGAAAGGCTCGACGCATTTCACCGCATCTGCCGCTTTTCCTAGGGGACCCGGCGGATGCGAGACGAGGAGGACGGCGCCGGGGGAAGGGATGGCTTCTCCAAGCTCGAATGGGCCGCCCTCGGGTGCTTCCTCGCGGCGATCGCGGCGGCGCTCGCCTTCCTCCCGGTGCGCGATGCGCTGGAAGCCGCCGCCGACTGGGTCGGGTCGCTCGGCTGGTGGGCGCCCGTCGGCTTCGTCCTCGTCTACGTCCTCTGCGCTCTCGCCCTCCTGCCCCGAACCATCCTTACGGTTGCTTCGGGCCTTCTTTTCGGCGTGGCCTGGGGGCTGCTCTGGTCGCTGCTCGCCGCGAACCTCGCATCGAGCATCGCCTTCCTCGCCGCACGCCATTTCGCCCGCGGCTTCATCTCCCGGCACATCCACAACCACGACCGCCTCGACTCGCTCGACCGCGCCGTCGCCCGCGAGGGCTGGCGCATCGTCGCGCTGACGCGGCTCACACCGGTGTTCCCCTACTCGGTGCTCAACTACGCCTACGGACTGACCCGGGTGCGCTGGCGCCAGTTCGCCCTGGGCACCTTCCTCGGCATGCTGCCAGGCTTCACCATGCTCGTCGCCCTCGGGGACCTCACCGGTCAAGTCGCGGACGGCGAATCCTCGCCTGTGCGGACCTTCGTCCTGGTCGTCGCGGCCGTAGGCGCGACTCTTGCCACCGTCCTCATCACGCGCTTCGCGAGGCGATCCCTGCGCCGCAGCGGATCGGTCTGAAAGGGCTCCGCAGCTTGTTCGGGCAGGGAGGATGCTCCTTGCCCCTTGTGGCTTTCTCTTTAGATTGCGCCCATGAAACCCACGCTCCGCTCTCTCGCCGCTCCCGTCGCCCTCGCCGCGCTGCTGTTCGCCGCTCCCGTTCCTGCCGCCGACCAGGACTACGTGCCCGGGCCCGATGCGATGCCGCGCGAGGGGACGCCCCGCGGCGAAGTCGTAAAGGGCGAATGGACCAGCGAGATCTTCCCCGGCACCGTCCGCGACTACTGGATCTACGTCCCGGCGCAATACGACGGTTCCTCTCCGGCCTGCGTCATGGTCTTCTTCGACGGGGGCGGCTTCGTCAAGGAGGACGGGAACTTCCGCGTGCCCACCGTCTTCGACAACCTCATCCACGTCGGCGAAATGCCTGTGACCGTGGGCATCTTCGTCAACCCCGGCGTCGTCCCGGCGGCGAAGGAGGGGCAGGAACCCCGGAAGAACCGCAGCTTCGAGTACGACACCCTCAGCGATCAGAACGCCCGCTTTCTCATCGAGGAGATCCTGCCCGAAGCCGGGAAGAAGCCGAAGCTTTCCTCCAATCCCGAATGCCGCGCCGTGTGCGGGAACAGCCCGGGCGGAATCGCCGCCTTCACCCTGGCGTGGGAGCGGCCCGACGCCTTCCGCAAGGTCGTCAGCCACATCGGCAGCTTCACCAACATCCGCGGCGGCCATGTCTACCCCGCCCTCATTCGCAAGACCGAGCCCAAGCCCCTGCGCGTGTTTCTCCAGGAAGGCGAAAACGATCTTGACAACCTCCACGGCAACTGGCCCCTCGCCAACCGGCAGATGG
>SLGN01000469.1 GCA_007123695.1 Verrucomicrobiales bacterium | reverse complement strand
TCGGATGTTCCTCATGGCGCGAATTGACCTGCCGAAAATAGAGAATTTTTATTGACCTTCAAGCGCTCTTAGTTTTTGCGCCCACATCGGTTCACGGTTCACGGTTCACGGTTCACGGTTCACGGTTCACGGTTCACCGCCTCCCGCCACCTCAGCCGTGCCGCGTAGACACGGTTGTCGGCTCCGAACGGATTTTTCAGTGGAATGACGTGCAGCGGCGGCATCGTCTGCATCCACTCCGCGACGGTGACCCAGACTTCCGACTCGCTCACTTCGCAGATCGCGAAATTCCCGAGGCGGGCGCCGCGTTCGGGCACGAGGACGGCTTCGGTGTCGCGCTTCACGCGGAGGGTTTCAGGATCGACCTCGGCGATAAAAAGCGGAGCGCGGTGGCGGAAGACGTGGTCGTTGTGCGCCCCGCGCCGGGTGTAGACGAGGTAGAGGGCGTCGTCGCGGGCGATCCAGTGCTGCTGGGTGTTGTAGTTGCCGAGCGGCTCGTCGTCGTCGAAGCGCCACTCTCGGATGGATTCAAAGCGCTGGCCATCGTCGCCGACGCAGACGTAGCCGGCCTCGTCGTTGCGCAGCGTGAGGTAGTAGCGGTCTTGAAAGCGAGCGATCGAGGGCTCGTAGACGCCGCGTCCCTCGGCCAGCGTGATCTCGTCGCCGTGGCCGAGGTAGCTCAGCGTTTCGCCGTCGAAGCTGCAGCGCAGCATGGTGACGCGGTAGCGGGCGTCCTCTTCCCCCTTGTAGTAGATCGGGAGCAGGATTTCGCCGTTTTCGAGATCGAAGCGTTGCACGCTGCCGGCCCCGGCGCTGTGGAACTTGGGATCGTCAGGCATCTCCAGGGTCGCCCACGGGGTCCACTGGCGGGTCGCCTCGTCGTAGACCGCGTAGGCGGTCTCGCGGGAGCGGTTGGGGATCACGCGGTCGCCGCGGTAGCGCACGGTGTGCCCGATCCCGAGCAGCTTGCCGGTGGCGGCATGCCATTTCGGCGTGAAGTCGCAGGCGGCGACGATGACGTCGCCGGGTTCCTCGCGCCGTCCGAGGCTGTCGCTGTGTTCCACGTGCGGGCTCCAGCTTTCGCCGAGGTCCTCGCTGCGCGTTTCGTTGAGGGCGAAGAAGACGTCGCTGCCGGTCAGCAGGAGCTTTTGCATCGTCAGGACGACGGTCGGCGCGCCGCCGGGCGCCGTCGCCGGGATCGTCCCGGCACGCGGATGAACCCAACAGGTCTCGCCGTCGTAGCCGCTCGACACCACGGAGAGGTCGAAATCGAAAGGCAGGCCTGGAGGAGGGGGCGGCACGAGCTGCAGCCGACCCGCCAGCGCCGGCACCTCGCGCTCGATCCCTTCGGCTATGAGCCGGGCCATCATTCTTGCCCCCTCGCGGGAGAAGTGGGTGCGATCCGTTTCGCTGGAGGCGTAGTGGCTTGCGCAGAAACGCTCGCCGCGCTGGGCGTAGAGCAGGAAGCTGGACCGGTGCAGGTCGACGAGCGGAGTCCCGGTCTCGGCGGCGACGGACTTCATCGCCTCGACGTAGGGCGCGAGGGTATCGGCAAGTGTGCCGTCCACGAAGGTGCGCCGAGCCGGCGGGGTCACGAGGACTGGCGCGGCCCCGGCGGCACGGACCTCGGACACGTAGCGGCGAAGGTTCTCGCGATAGTCGCCGCCGGGCTGCGGGTCGGTGGCGCGTTCGCCTTTGTTCGGCTGGTCGTTGTGGCCGAACTGGATCAGCACCCAGTCGGGGGCCGACTCCACGAGACGGTCCCAAAGTCCGAGTTCGCGGAAGCTTTTCGAACTGGTGCCGGAACGGGCGAAATTGAGCACCTCGACCGCTTCGTCGACGAACTCGGGCAGGAGTTGGCCCCACCCGGCGAGTTCGGGGCGGTCCGCCGGAGGCTTCGCAAAATCCGCCACCGTCGAATCGCCCGCCAAGGCGATCCGTATGGGATCGGGTGCGGCATTTTCCGCGCCGTCTGCCGATTCCGTTCGAAGAGCGGTCAGGGAGGCGGCAGCGAAGGCGAGGCAACCCACCGCAGCGGGGAGGGGATTTCGTATCATGGTTTTGCGGGGCGAGGCGGGTTCCGGGACGTCGGGAGGATACTCCATTCTTACCGTAGGCTGCGGAGGTCTCCTCCCGCGCCATTGCGCCCCCGGTGTGCGGAGGATTTCCCTTCCGTTTCTCCGCTGCATGGAAAAGGATGGAGCAATGAAGAAAACAGCCTTGCTCGCCCTGATCCTCATCCTCCCCCTCGCGCCTCTTGGGCCCCTTGCTGCCGAGGAGTCCGAAACCCCCAAGCCCGAGAAGCCGCTGCGCATCATTGCGTTTGGCGCGCACCCCGACGATCCCGAGTTTCAAATCGGGGGCTGCGCCCTGAAATGGACGAAGCTCGGGCACGAGGTCAAGCTCGTGGCATGCACCAACGGGGACATCGGTCACTGGGGCATGTCCGGCGGCGAACTGGCGCAGCGCCGCACGGTCGAGGTGCAGGAGGCCGCCCGCCGAATGGGCACCACCGTGGAGGTTCTCGACATCCACGACGGGGAACTGCTGCCGACCTTGGAGAACCGCAAGACCATCGTCCGACTCATTCGCGAGTGGGACGCGGACCTTGTCTTCTCCCACCGGCCCTACGATTACCATCCCGACCACCGCAGCGTCGGTCTGCTGGTGCAGGATGCGGCCTTCATGGTGATGGTTCCCTACTTCTGCCCCGACGTGCCGGCGATGAAGAAGAATCCGGCCTTCTTCTTTTTCCCCGACGGCTTCACGAAGCCATATCCCTTCACCCCGACGCTGGCCGTCTCGATCGACGATGTCTTCGACGAGAAGGTGCACGCCATCGATGCGCTCGAGTCGCAGGTCTACGAAGGTGGCGCGCTCGGCGACGAGACGACGCGGGCGAAGCGGTTCGGCGACGATCCGGTGAGGCGGCTGGAATTCCTCAGGAAAAGCTGGTCGAACCGCCAAGGACGCCTCGCCGACCGCTTCCGCGACTCGCTCGTCGAATGGTATGGCGAGGAGGCGGGCAAGGCGGTGCAGCACGCCGAAGCCTTCGAACTCTGCGAATACGGATCGCGCCCCTCGAAGGACCAGCTCAAGATCCTCTTTCCCTTCTTCTCCGAGTGAGGGGGGGAGCAACTTGCGTGCCGGGGCAAGAAGGGGGGGCGGGGCGAAGGGCCCGGCTCAGAGCCTTCCCGTAGCCCAGAGCAGCCCGCGGACGACCAGCTCCATGTAGCGGTCGTCGGCGACGGTCTCGTTGTTGTGGCCGAGGGTCGTGCAGAAGATGCGGGTCTTCTTGGGCCCGTATTCGTTGGTCCAGGCGACGACGGCTTCGGCTTCGACGCCCTTGGCGTCGGGGTCGGGCGACTTGCCCTTTTTCCCACGCGGTTTCTGGATCTGGTGGCCGGTGGCGAGCGGCGTCGCCGTGTCGAAAATCTGGATGTTGTTGTAGAGCTCTTCGTCGATGGTGGTCCAATTTTCGAGCTCCTTGGTGATGGGGTGCTCCGGATCGGTGTAGACGACGTCGATGGGCGATTGCGGTCCGTGGCCGCTGGATTGCAATCCGAGCATCTCGAACCAGCCTGCGTTGTCGGCGCCGGGCTCGACCGGCTCGCGGAAATCGCCCCAGCGGTAGCAATGCATCGCGCAGTGCAGGTTCACTGCGGGAACACCGTCGCGGTGCGCCTGGAGGATCCGCTCGACGTAGGCCTGGTCTGTGACGTTTGCGGAGCATTCGTCGTGGATGACGACGTCGTAGCCCTTGGCCCAGTCGTCGGTTTCGTAGATGGGGAAGGTGGTTTCGGTCGACTTGTCGGGGTTGTATGCGACATCGACCACGGCATCGACCCGGGATTCGATGCCCGCCTTGAGCAGGGACTTCTGCGTCTCGTAATCGTGGCAGCACCCCCCGATGACGAGGAGGACGCGCAGCTTGGGATCTTC
>SLGN01000072.1 GCA_007123695.1 Verrucomicrobiales bacterium | reverse complement strand
GGGGGTCCGATTGCTAGGAAATTCCTTTCTCATCCCCTCGGCTCCCTTCCCGCCGAAGGCCCGGGGTCGGAGGGGGTCCGGGGGCCACGACCCAAGTGGCAATTGAGACTTCCGATCCCGTCGCCAACCTGCCGCAGATCGATCCGTCAAGCCATGGGGTGTAACCCGACAGCGAAACCAAAAAGGCAATCACTTACCGATCCCGCCGAGGCGCCTGCAAGGCGAGCCAAACGGAAGAGACGAGGCCCGCTCCCTTGAGCGCGGTCCCCGCCCAGGATGATTTCCCGGTTTCCTCCTTCGGCTTCCGAACGCCCCTTTGAAAAGCGGCGATTCCCGTAACGATGAGCGCGGCGGATGATGCGAAGGACTTGAAACGCTCTGCGCGCACTCCGATCTTTTGGATGTCGGCGAAAATCAGGGCGCAATCCTCAATGAGTCGCGAGCGGCTCAGTTCGCTTTCGGCGATGAGTATGTGCTTTCGTGCGGAGCGGGCGTTCATGAGAAGATTTTTTGGACCGTTCGGTGGTCCTTTCGGAGTTGATCAAAGGTCGCGGAGAGCGGTTCTGCCTGCTGCATCGATCGCCGGAGGAGGAGGGCGAAGACGACGGCGCTGATGCCGTATAGGACGGCGAACACTACGAGGACCAGTCCGGGGGAGTGGTTCCAAAGTGCGATCACCACGGCGGCGGTCAAGGCCGACATTCCGAGGAGTCCGGCGGCGACGATTCCGAGGCCGAGGACGAGTAGACGGATGAAGTGCTCCCGCTCCTCCGCCAATTCCAGGAGCAGGAGCTCCAGCCGGTTTTCGCCGGCCGCTACCATCCGCCGGGCGACGAGCCTGGCCGATCCCCCGAGACGCGAGGCTTCTTCCGATATCGATTCCATTTTGCAAGCGGGGGTTCCCGACCCTCAGTCAACGGCGCGCGAGGAGGTAGCCGAGGAGTGCGCCGACTCCGAGGGCGATGCCGAGTGACTTGTAAGGCTGCTCGTGCACGATCTCGTCGGCGGCCCTTGCTCCGTCGACGGCCGTTTCGCAGACCCGGTCGTAGACCTCCCTGCCGCGGTCCACTACCGCATCGAGTTGCTTGCGGACTTCCACGCCAGTCTCCTCGGCTGCTTCCGCAGTGGCTGCGATGATGCCGTGGGCGGCTTCTGCGAGGTTGCCCGCTTCGTCGCGAATGCTCTCGGATGTTTTTTTCGTTGGTGCTGTTGTCATAGTGTCGTGCTGATGATGAAGGTTCTTCAAAATAGGCGCTTCAGCCTGTTTCGGGAAGTTCCGCCTAGAGTCCTATGATCCACCATCGAGAGGTTTTGGACGATGGGGTGAAACCCCCATAGCGTCTAGGGCAGGGCCGGCGCTACGCTGCCCCTATGACCGATCATTCAAAAAACCATGTGGTCGCCGCTGTCTACGGCTCCCACAAGGAAGCCGAGGCCACGATTTCGAAGATCCAGCGCTCGCGCCTCGATCGGAGAGACTTGTCCACCGCCGCCGGCGAACGAACGGGACGACATTCGCTCGGGTATTGTGCGGGACGCGGCCCCATGGTCTACTGGGGCGAAGAGGGCCCCTTCTGGGACGATTTCTGGCGGATGCTCCACGGCTCAGAGTTTTATTTCATCCCCGGGTTCGGCTCCCTTCTTGTCGGAGGCCCGATCTTCGCTTCGATCCTGAACGCCCTCGAGCTGGGCCTGTCCGCCCTCGCGTCGAGGGGTGCGGACGGGAGACCTCCCGACATGGGGCCGCCGGGCGACAAGGCGACGCGATACGAAAACGCCCTTGAGCGCGGCCGCTATCTGGTGATTGCCGAAATCGGTTGCGGCGACACGTCGAATGCCCAGGAGATCATCGTCTCCACCGCCCCCATGTTCTGGGCCAATTATCCCGCCGGGATCCTCCGAGAGGCGGCCATCTCCCAGTAGTCGGGCGAGTTCGGCCGATCTCGAAGTCGGGAATCACCCCATGGTTTGCCTTCGGCGCCCCTCCTAATGTGCCGACATGTGAAGGGCTCATCCTTCACCAACCCAACAAACAACGAATACATCAGATATGAAACACGCATTGAAGCCCATCATCGGAACCATCCTGCTCTCGGCGTTCCCGTTTGCCGCATCGGCCCAGACCACCGGAGAGCCCGAGACCGCCGGAAAGAAGCCTTCCGCGCAGTCGCAGAACACCGGAAATGATCCTTCCGCCCGGTCGCAGACCGGCGACAAGACCTCATCCGCCCAGTCGCAGCCTCCGGAGAAGATCCGCAACCCCCGCAAAAGCGGGCCAGGCTCCGCCTCCGCCGCCTCCATCAGCGCAGCGAAGGGCAGCGACCTGATCGGAATGGAGATCGTGGATTCGCAGGGCGAGAAGCTCGGCAGCGTCCGGGAAATCGCGGTGGACGTGGAATCGGGACGCATCGTTCAGGTGATCCTTTCCTCGGGCGGATTCCTCGGAGTCGGGTCCACGGACACGGCAGTGCCCCCCGGCGCGCTCCTCCGCGACCCCGAAGGAAGGCAACTGAAGTTGGACGGAGGGAAGGAACAGCTCCAGGGCGCCCCTTCCTTTGACTCGTCGAAATGGTCCGAATCGTTCACGAGCGAACGTCTTACCGGGGTTTACAAGCACTTCGGAGCGGAATCCTCCCTGGATTTCGTCGGCGGTGCCGAGGGGGCCGGAAATCGGTCCTCCATCCCCGAGTCGAGGCTCGACGGGGTCCAGCGCTCCAGCGAAATCGTCGGAATGAAGGTGTCGAACCTCCAGAACGAGGCGATCGGCGATGTCTCCGAGATCCTTCTCGACCTGCCCGCCGGCCGCGTCCTGGCACTGGTCGTGGACACGGGCGAGTTTCTCGAGATCGAAGACGGTCTCAGCGCGATCCCCGCGTCCTCCTTCCGCCTCAGCACGGACCGCGAGACGCTCCAGCTCGACACGAGCAAGGCAGCCCTGCAGGCGGCGCCCCACTTCAAGTCGGATCGCTGGCCCGACTTCACCCGTGAGGAAACGGCCGGGAGCATCTTCGCATCCCATTCCGTCGAACCTTACTTCGCTTCCGGCTCAGCCACAAACCCCCGCGCAGCCGCCGGCGGCGATCGTGGCGCCGACGCCGCGTCCCCGCATGGCGAGGGCTCGACGGACATGGCCACGACCACGGCGATCAAGAAGGAAATTCGTGAGACGGAGAATATCTCCGTCAGTGCCCGCAACATCAGCGTCGTCACCAAGGACGGACAGACAACGCTGAGCGGATCCGTGGATTCCGCCGACGAGAAGAGGATCATCGGCGAGATCGCCAGCCGCAACAGCCGAAAGGCCGAAGTGGAGAACCTTCTCGTGGTCAAGACCGCGACAAAGGGGCTGGAGTAACCGCGAACGGGCACCCCAAACGAGAAACACGAACATGACAATCCAATCGAGCTCCTGCATCACCAACTCCCTGCCCGAGGCGGACCGCATCGTCGACGAGCTGAGGGCGGCCGACTTCTCCTCCGACGAGATCTCGGTGCTGCTTCCAGAGGGAAGGCCGGGAACTTCCCCCGCGCCAGCTGACCGGACTGAGAACCCGGAAAGCGACGGACTGGGCTGCGGGTTGAGAGACATTCTTGTCTCCGTGCATCTGAAGGACGGATGCGGATTGAGCCGGGCCGAGGAGATCTTCGCCCGCGTCGGCCCAGCCTCTCGCTGGAGCGACGACGAACGTCCGCAATCCTGGCTCTAGCCCCCCCATTCACGGGGCACGGCACCGAGGCATCGAAAACGGCACCTGTGGCCGGCGAAAGCTGGTCACAGGTGTTTTCGCGTTCCGACGACATGCCGATCCGCCCTGGCGGCGGGCTCGGCGACCGGCTGGGTGCGTGCCGTGCGCGCTTGGTCAAGCGCCGTTCCTCGGAAGGCTTCGTTGGGCGGGCGTTATTGCTAGGAAATTCCTTTCTCATCCCCTCGGCTCCCTTCCCGCCG
>SLGN01000359.1 GCA_007123695.1 Verrucomicrobiales bacterium | reverse complement strand
GTCAGCGACCGACAGACCGGCAACGCCGACCCGGCGCTGGGCCGGGTGCGTCAGATCGTCGACCGCACCTCCACGGTGGGCTCGGTCTGGCTGGGGCTGACGATGGACTGCGCCGAGTGCCACGATCACAAGTTCGACCCTCTCAGCCAGGAGGACTTCTTCCGGCTCTACGCCTTCTTCGACCGGGCCGAGGAGCGCAACATCGACGCCCCCCTCCCGGGCGAGCGGGAGAAGCACGAGTCCGCCCGGCGCGCCTACGAGCGCGAGCGGGCCGCGCTGCTCGCGCCGCTGGCGGAGCGCCTCGCCGAGCTGCAAGCCGAATGGGAGGCGGGGATGCTCCGCATCGAGGAGGATCCCGGCGCCGACCACGCCTGGGCCCGCGCCTACGAGACGCTCGTGACCCAGTGGGGAATCCGCCAGGGAGAGGGGCAGTTCGAGGGCATCACCCTCATCAAGACTCCGCCCGCGCAGCGCACGCCGCAGGAGCAGGAGCAGCTCCAGGACTACTTTCTGCGACGCGGCGCGGTGGTGGCCCCGGAGGAGTTCGAGCGCCTCGAAATCGCCGCGCTCTCCCGCCGCCTCGAAGCGCTCGCCCGCGAGGTGCCGCCCCTGAGCCGCGCCCAGGCCATTGCCGAGCTGCCCTATGCGGTGGAGACCCGCATCCACGAGCGCGGCGATTTCCGGCGCCCCGGACCCGCCGTCGCGGCGGGGACCCCGGCGGTGCTGCCGCCCCTGGAGGCCGCAGACCCCGCCAATTCCGCCGGACCGAACCGCATCGACCTGGCCCGCTGGCTCGTCTCGCCGGAGCAGCCGCTCACCGCCCGTGTCACCGTCAACCGGCTCTGGCAGGAGCTTTTCGGCACCGGCATCGTCGCGACCTCGGAGAACCTAGGCGTCCGGGGGGCGCTCCCCAGCCACCCCGAGCTGCTCGACTGGCTCGCGGCGGAGTTCCCCGCAAGGGGCTGGAGCCTCAAGGAGATGATCCGCCTCATGGTGAGCTCCGAGACCTACCGCCAGTCCTCCGCGGCCCGGCCCGAACTCGCCGAGACCGATCCCGGCAACGCCCTGCTCGCCCGGCAGGTGCCGCTGCGCCTTTCCGCCGAGGGCATCCGGGACAGCGCCCTCGCCGTCGGCGGGCTGCTCGACCTGACCGTTGGCGGGCCCAGCGTGCGCCCTCCCCAGCCCGAGGGCTTCACCCGCGAGAACACCCGCAACCCCTGGCGGGCCGACGAGGAGGGGCACCACCGCCGCGGGCTCTACGTCTATCTCCAGCGGCTCACGCCCTTCGCCCAGTTCGCCAACTTCGACCTGCCGGGATCGACCACCCCCTGCTCGCGCCGCGAGCGCTCGAACACCCCCCTGCAAGCCCTCAACCTGCTCAACGACCCGACCTTCGTCGAGGCGGCGCAGGGCCTCGCCGCGCGGGCCTGGAGCGAGGTCGCGGACGGCGGCGAGGACCGGGAGGAGGCCCGCCTCGAGCACGCCTACCTCCTCGCCCTGGCCCGGCCTCCGGCGCCGCGCGAGAGCGAGCGTCTCCTCAGCCATCTCGACGTAGAGGAGGCCCGCTTCGCCTCCGACCCCGGGGCCGCCGCTCTCCTCGCCCCGGACCCCTTTCCCGGAGCCGGCCCGGCCCGCTCCGCCGCCTGGGTCAGCCTCGCCAGCGTGCTGCTGAACCTGCACGAGTTCCTCCACCGCGACTAGCTCCCATGGACCCCCGCCAGCACCGCCCGCCCGCCGCGCTCTCGCGCCGCAGCTTCCTCGCCCGCCAGGCCGGGGGCATCGGCGCCGTGGCGCTCGCGCAACTGCTCGGGCGCGAAGGGCTCGCGGGGGATCTCGCGGCCGGGGCCTCGGCCCGACCCCTCCGGCCCCATCTCGCGCCGAGGGCGAAGAACGTCATTTTCCTGTTCATGGCGGGCGGGCCCTCCCATCTCGACCTGCTCGACCCCAAGCCGCAGATGAAGCGCTGGGACGGCACCCCGCCGCCCGAGGGGATGGTCGATCCGTCCATCATGGCCGGGGCGGTGATGGCCAGCCCGCGCGTCTTCACCCCCCGGGGGCGCAGCGGGGTGGAGTTCTCCGATTTCCTGCCACACACCGGCGCGCTCGCCGACGAGATCTGCGTGGTGCGCTCGATGCACACCGACTCCGGCAACCACGACCCGGCGCAGCTGCTCTTCAACTGCGGCACCCAGCTCTTCGGTCGTCCCGGCCTCGGCGCCTGGGTCGACTACGGGCTCGGCAGCCTCAGCGACGACATGCCCGGCTACGTGGTGCTCAACTCCGGCAACGACGTCGAGGCCCGCGCCACCCTCGCGGGCAACGGCTTCCTGCCCTCGACCCACCGGGGCGTGACCCTGCGCACCGCCGAGGACCCCATCCTCTTCCTCGAGAACCCGCCCGGCATCGACGCCGCCGCCCAGCGCGCCCGCCTCGACACCTTGGGCGACCTCAACCGCATCCGCCTCGAGGCCACCGGCGACGCCGAGATCGCCTCGCGCATCGCGGCCTACGAGATGGCCTTCCGCATGCAATCGACGGCGCCCGAGCTGCTCGACCTTTCCGGCGAGTCCGCCGCCACCCGCGAGCTCTACGGCATCGACGAGGAGCCCACCCGCGCCTTCGGGACCAACTGCCTCCTCGCCCGCCGGCTCGTCGAGCGCGGGGTGCGCTGCGTCCAGCTCTTCCACGCCACCTGGGACGACCACAAGCAGCTCGACAAGAACCTCGCCGAAAACTGCCTCAAGACCGACCGACCCGCCGCCGCCCTGCTGACCGACCTCAAGCGGCGCGGGCTGCTCGACGAGACCCTCGTGGTCTGGGCCGGCGAGTTCGGCCGCACCCCCATGGCCGAGGACCACTTCGACGTGGGCCGGCCCGTCAAGCCCGGCGAGGAGGGCCGCGACCACCATCCCTTCGCCTTCTCGATGTGGATGGCCGGGGGCGGGGTCAAGGGCGGCCACGTCCACGGCCGCACCGACGACTTCGGATACCACGTCGTCGAGGATCCGGTGCACATCCACGACCTCCACGCCACCATCCTCCACCTCCTCGGGCTCGACCACGAGCGCCTAACCTACCGCCACGCCGGCCGCGACTTCCGCCTCACCGACGTCCACGGCAAGGTGGTGCGGGGAGTGCTGGGGTGAGGGATTCGCAGAGGGGCTTCGGTGTTTGGACCCCATCGACCGCATCGATCAGGGCGTCGTCCCGGCATTCGCTCGCCTCTCAGCTCAAACCCTTCTGCGGACTCGTGTCGCCGGGGGCGGTGCTGGGGAGGAAGGTGAGCTTCAAGTTCCAATCCGCTTTCGCGGTGGTGTTGAGGAGGAGCTGGCAGAGCGAGCGCACGATGGGCTCGTCGACGGAAATTTCGATGCCGGGGCCGTTTTCGGGCTGCATGCAGAGCAGGAGTCTGCCGTCCGGAACGGTGCGCACGGAGACGCCGAAGAGGAGGATGGGGGTCTCGCCGAGGGGCAGGTAGTTGGTTTCCTGATACTCCGTCTTGAAGTCGGTGCGCTCGACGGCCTGCCGGTGGAGCAGTTCCTGCTTGGCCTCGGCCGCGAGGGGATCCGGCAGCGGCGGTTTTTCCGCGACCGGGGACGGGGCGGGGGAGGGGACCGGGTCCGGCGCATCTCTGGCGAGGCGGGCGATCAGGCCGGTGAGGGTCTGCCAGAGAATGGCGATGTAGCGGCGGGTCATCCAGAAGCGGAACTCCTGTCTCTCGCGGGTGTTGACGCGAAAGAGCATGCGGTCTTGGGTCGCATCGTAGGAGAGCTGCATTTGATGCATCTGGCTCATCGCATCGGAAGGGGAGGGTGCTGGGGCAGGGAGTTTTCGGACCGGATCAGGATTCCTCGTAGATTCGGAAAAGGCCGGAGTGGTCGAGGTCGCCGTGGCCGAGTTCGTTGACGAAGCGCTCCCACAGGGAAAGGGAGTTGGCGAGGGTGGAGGAGTGCAGCCCGACCTGCTCGGCAAGCGCGGACATGAGCCGCACGTCCTTCAGTTGCAGCTCGCTGCGCCCGCCGGGGGCGAAGTCGCGCCGCACCATGCGGTCGCCGTGCAGCTCGAGGATGCGGCTTTCGGCGAAGCCTCCGCGGAGGGCTTCGCGCACGAGGGCGGGATCGACGTCGGCGAGTTCGGCGAGGCGAAGGGCCTGCGCCACTGCGTCGATGGTCTGCGCGACGATGAGCTGGTTGGCCAGCTTCGTCACCTGCCCGGCGCCCTGCCCGCCCATGTGGGTGATCTTTTTTCCAAGCGACGCGAAGATCGGAAGGACCCGGGCGAAGCTTTCCGGAGCGCCCCCGGCCAAGATCGTGAGCGTGCCGGCCTTGGCGCCGACTTCGCCGCCCGATACGGGAGCGTCGATCCATTGCGCCCCCGCCGCCTCGGCGCGGGCGGCCAAGGCGAGGGTTTCGGCGTAGCCGGTCGTGCCGAAGTCGACGAGGACGGCTCCGGCTTCGATCCGCGGAAGGATGCGGTCGACGACCGAGGCGACGGTTTCCGGAGTGGTGAGGTTCAGGCAGATCGTTCCCGCACCGACTGCGGCGGCGAGGGCTCCGGGATCCGGGGCGGGGAGGAGGCCGGCTTCCGAAGCGAGTTCGAGCTTTTCGGGGCTGCGGTTCCACGCCGTGACCTCGGCGCCTGCCTCGTGGAGGCGGCGCGCCATGGGCCAGCCCATCCGGCCAAGCCCGACGAATCCGATCTTTTGGCCTGCGAGAGGTCCGCTCATTCCGCAGCATAGGACGGGATTCGCGCAAGCTCAAGGCGGCAGCGTACCGCTTTCCAGCACGCATCCCGGCAAGGCGCCGCGTCAGTTCGTCGTCCTTCGTAGCGTTTCTACTGCGAATTTCGGAAATCTACTGCGAATTTCGGAAATCCGGCGGGCCGGGAGGTCCCTGGCTTGGAGAATGTGGTAGGTTCCGCCCCGACATGGAAGCTCCGAGAATCTTGATCGTCGAGGACGAGGCGAAGACCGCGCAGGCGCTGCGCACCGGTCTTGCGGCGGAGGGATACGAGGCGGTGGTCGCTGCCACGGGCGAGGAGGGGGCCTCGCAGCTGGCGGGCGGGGGCTTCGATCTCGTCGTCCTCGACTGGATGCTCCCGGGACGCGACGGCATCGAAATTCTCGGCGATCTGCGCGTCCGTGGGGAAAAGCCGGCGGTCCTGCTGCTGACGGCCCGCGATTCGGTCGAGGACCGCGTGCTCGGGCTCGACAGCGGAGCGGACGACTATCTGGTGAAGCCCTTCGCCTTTGCCGAGCTCGTCGCCAGGGTCCGGGCCTTGCTGCGGCGCTCGGTTCCGGAAGAATCCCTGCGCCGCCAGGTCGGCGATCTCGTCGTCGATCTGGCGATGCGCCAGGTTTTCGTGGGGGGAGAGGAAATTCTGCTGACGCCTCGGGAGTTCGAAGTGCTGGCCTTCCTCGCGAGGCACGAGGGAGAGGTGGTGACCCGGCGGATGCTGGCGCTGGAGGTCTGGCGCGAGCCGAACCGATCGACGCCGCTGGACAACGTCGTCGATGTCCACTTCGCCCGCCTGCGGAAAAAGATCGACGGAGGGCGTTCGGTGCGTTTCATCCACACGGTGCGGGGGGTGGGCTACGTGCTGGAGGAGCGGGCCGCGGCACAAGAGGGGAGGAGGACGTTGAAATGACGGAAGGGTCGGCGCGGATTTCTTTTTCCAATCTCGGCGCCTGGTGGCGTCGTTCGCTTCGGCTGCGGCTCGCCCTTTGGTTCGCCGTCATCGCCGGGGGGCTGCTGCTCGCGCTGGTGCCGTTGATCTACATCGCGGTCGAGCGGGGCCTCCATCGCGAGCTGGACCGCCAGATCGAGATCGACTGGGTTCTGATCGAGGCGCATTTGGAGAGGGACGGCGAGGAAGGGGTGCGGTGGCGGGCGAGCAGCCCCTCTTCCCTGAGCAGCGGTGGCTACGCGGAGTCGTGGTTTGACGTCTGGTCGCGCGGAGAGCGCGTCATGAGCCATTGGCCGGGCCACGGGGTCCCCATCGACGAGCCTCCCGAGATCGACGAAGATAGGGCGCCCGAGCAGGGGCGCGTCCGCGAAATCGCCTTCGCGGGATCGCGACGGGCCCGCGCCCTGGAGCGGTCGGCCGACATCGGAGGAGAGACCTTCGTGCTGCGAGTGCTTCGGGACAAGTCGGGCATCCAAAGCAGCCTCTGGCGCATGCTCCTCGGTTTGGGATTCGGCGTTCCGGTCGCCGTTTGTCTCGCGGCGCTGGGCGGCTACGTGATGGCGGGGCGGGCGCTCGGCCCGGTCGTCGCGATGGCGGAGCAGGCCCGTCGCATCACTTCCGATTCCCTTTCCCGCCGCCTCCCCAATCCGAATCCCCACGACGAGATCGGGCAGCTCGCCTCGGTCTTCAACGAGACTCTCGCGCGGCTCGAGGGCTCCTTCGAGGCGCTGCGCCGCTTCACGGCGGACGCCTCGCACGAACTCCGTACGCCGCTCACGTCCCTGCGCAGCGTCGGCGAGGTCGCGCTGCGCCAGAGCGACGAAGAGGAACCCCTGCGCGACACGGTCGGGAGCATGCTGGAGGAGGCGCAGCGGCTCCACGATCTGGTCGACACCCTGCTGATGCTGGCCCGGGTCGAGAGCGGTCGCAGGGCGCTCCATCTCGGGCCGGTGCGACTCGCGCCCCTGCTCGGCGAGGTGCTCGAGGGGCTGGAGGTGCTCGCTGCGGAAAAGTCGCAGACGCTTTCGCTATGCTGCGACGAAGATCTCGTCGCCGAGGCGGATGCGGTGCTGCTGCGGCAGGCCGCCATGAATCTGGTTCACAACGCGATCCGCCACAGCCCGGATGGCGGGTCGGTTCGGATCGCGGCAACGAGCGAAGACGATTCGATCCTGGTCGAGGTGGCCGACGACGGTCCCGGCATCGCCCCGGAGCATTGCGAAAAGGTTTTCGAGCGGTTCTACCGGATCGACCGGGCACGTTCCCGCGCCGAGGGCGGGGCGGGGCTGGGATTGGCTCTCGCGAAGCTGTTCGTCGAGCAATGCGGCGGCATGATCGGCCTGGAAAGCGAGCCGGGAAGGGGCAGCCGTTTCCGCATCCGCCTGCGGCGCGAGAGGGAGCGAACGGCCCCGGCGCTTTCGCCAACCTGAAGGCAACCTGAACGAAATGTAAGGTTTTTGCCGTGGCGGGACCGGTGGGAGGGCGCGTAAATCCCCACTGAAATCCCGCGATGACTCCGAACCTTTTTCCGGCGAACAAACCCGGCGCGTCCTCCCCGGCCCCTGCGAGGGAGACAGTGCCTCCGAGCCGGCGGCGGCGTGGCGCCGCGCTGATTGTCGCCCTTTTTTCGCTGATTCGTCCGGCGGCGCCGGGACAGAGTCCTGCGCCCGAAGCGGGAACCTACTCGCTGTCGGTGGCTCCGTGGGAAAAGACCGTTTCCCTACCCGCCGAGGCGACGCCCTACTACCGGGTCGTTTTGGGAACTTCGGTGACCGGCTGGATCGATGCGGTCGAGGCGGACATCGGTGCGCGGGTGGAAAAGGGCGACATTTTGGCAAAGATCCGTGCGCCCGATCTGGTTTCGGCGCGCGCCGCCCGGGCCGAGGAGGCACGCGCCGCCGAGCAGGCGGTCGCCGGAGCCCGCGCCATGCTGGCCTCGGCCGAGGCCGAGGCGAAGGCGGCGGAATCCGAATTCGTCCGTCTGCGGCGACTTGCGGCGGATGGCACCGTGACTGGAAAGGCGCGGGACGAGGCCGAGGCGAGGGCCTCGGCGGCAGTGGCGAGGGTGTCGGAATCCGAGGCACGCGTCGCCGTCGCCGGGGCGGACGCCCTCGCGGCGAAGGCCCGCGTCGCCGAGGCGGAGGCTCTGCTGGAATACACCCGCGTCGTCGCGCCCTTCGACGGGCTCGTGGTGGGACGGCGCGCCGAGCTCGGCGACTTTCTCGCCTCTGGCGCCGAAGGCGCGGGCTTGTTCACCGTCGAACAGACCGACCCGCTGCGCGTCCGCATCCATGTCCCGGAGCATGCCGCCGCCCTGGTTCGCCCGGGGCAGCAGACGCGCCTGTCCCTCGCCGGGAGGGAGTTCGAGGTCGAGCTGGCCCGCGTCTCCGGCTCCCTCGATCCGGTGACCCGCACCCTCGCGGCCGAGGCCGACCTGGCCGGCTCGGATTTGCTGCCGGGCACCTTCGGCACGGCGACGATGACCCTCGCGAGCCTGGAAAGCGCGGCCCTCGTTCCCCTGGCCGCCATCCGCACCGGGGCGGACGGCTCCCGCCATCTCGTCGTCGTCGAGGGCGAGGGGCGCCGCAACCTTCCCGTGACGCTCCACGCCACCGAGGGCGGGCGGGGCGTGGTGACCGGGGATCTCGCGACGGGCATGACCGTCCTCGTGCCCTGATTCTCCCGAAGCGCGTGCGATGTCCCTCCTTTCCCTAGCCCTGCGCCGCCCCCTTTCGATCGTCGTCCTCGCCGTCGCCGTGGTCCTCGGGGCGCTGCTCGCGATCCAGCGGATGCCGCGCGACATCTTTCCGCCCCTCGGCATTCCCACGATCTACGTGGCCCAGCCCTACGGCGGCATGGATCCCGCCCAGATGGAGGGCTACCTGACCTACCGCTACGAATACCACTTTCTCTACATCTCGAATATCTCCCACGTCGAATCGAAGTCCATCCAGGGGGCGTCGATCATGAAGCTGCAGTTCCATCCCGGCACGGACATGGCGCAGGCGATGTCGGAGGTGGTGGCCCAGGTGAACCGGTCGCGGGCCTTCATGCCGCCCGGCACGGTGGCGCCCTTCATCATGCGCTTCGACGCGGGCAGCGTGGCGGTGGGACATCTCGTCTTTTCGACCGACGACCCGGCCATCACCCTCGAGATGATGCAGGACCAGGCACTGAACCGGGTGCGCCCGTCCTTCGCGACTCTGCCGGGCGTCTCCGCGCCGCCGCCCTTCGGCGGCTCCTCGCGCTCCATCGTCGTCGATGTCGATCCCGACCGCATGCGCGCGGCGGGGCTTTCTCCCGACGAGATCGTGGAGGCCCTGGCGCGGAACAACACGATCAGCCCATCGGGCAACATGAACCTCGACGGCCGCTATCCCATCGTGCCGACCAACGCGATCGTGCGCGACATCGCCGAACTCGAAGGGATCGCCCTGCGGACCGAGCAGGGGCGGGCGCTCTTTCTCCGGGATCTCGCCACGGTGTCGGACGGCGCCGACGTGACGACCTCCTACGCGATCGCCAACGGCAAGCGCACCGTCTACCTGCCGGTGACGAAGCGGGCCGATGCCTCCACCCTCGACGTGGTGAGGCGCGTGCGCGAAAACATCCCCGAGTTCCAGAAGCTCCTGCCCGAGGGCATCGACGTGTCCTACGAGTTCGACCAGTCCCCCGTGGTGGAGCGGTCGATCCGCGATCTGGTCAAGGAGGGCGGGCTCGGCGCCGTCCTTACCGGATTGATGGTGCTGGTCTTCCTGCGCGACTGGCGCACCGCTCTGGTGGTGGTGGTGAACATTCCGCTTTCCCTGCTGGCCTCCTGCCTCGCCCTGTGGATTGCCGGCCAGAGCATCCACCTGATGACTCTCGGCGGGCTCGCGCTCGCCGTGGGCATTCTCGTCGACGAGGCCACGGTGGCAGTGGAGAACATCCACGCCCACCTCGGGCGCGGCGAGCCGCTGGCGCGCGCCGCCCTGCTGGGCACGCGCGAGACGACGCTGCCGCGCTTCCTCGCCATGGTCTGCATTCTGGCGGTCTTCGTGCCGGCCTTCTTCATGGTGGGCGCGGCGCGGGCTCTCTTCGTGCCGCTGGCCCTCGCCGTGGGTTTCGCGATGGTGGCCTCCTTCTTCCTCTCGAGCACCCTGGTGCCGATCCTCTCGGTGTGGCTGCTGCGCTCGAAGGAGAAGGGGCATGATGCGGCAGGGCGCGGCGAAGGCGAGGGCGGGACCGTCCTGCAGCGCTTGCTCGCCCCGTTTGCGAAGGCCAGCGTGGCGGCGCGGTGGATCGTGGTTCCGGCCTATTTCGCCGCCGCCTTTGCCGTGGTGGCCTTGGTGGGCCCCTTTCTCGGACGGGAGATCTTTCCGCAGGCGGAATCGGGCCAGTTCGCCCTGCGTTTCCGCGCGCCTTCGGGAACGCAGGTGGCGCTGACCGAGGGGATCGCGACGCGGATTCTCGAGGCCGTGGCCGAAGAAGTCGGAGGGGAGGACCAGATCGCGATGTCCATCGGCATGGTGGGGGTCCACAACTCCTCCTTTCCCGTGAACCTCGTCCATCTCTGGAACGGAGGGCCCGGCGAGGGCTTCCTCGCGGTGCAGTTGGAGGAAGGGGCGGGGCGGGACATCGCCGGACTCAAGGAACGGCTGCGGGAGCGGTTCGCCCGCGAGATGCCGGATGTGCGCCTTTCCTTCGAGCCGCAGGACATCGTCTCGCGGGTCATGAGCTTCGGCGCGCCGACGCCGATCGAGGTCGCGGTGAGCACCGGGGGCGACCTCGCTGCGAGCCGTGCCCACGCCGAGAAGCTCCTCGCCGGCCTCCGGGAGATCCCCGGGCTGCGCGACGTGCAGATCGCGCAGGACCTCGACTTCCCCGCCGTCGCGGTACGCATTGACCGCGAGCGTGCCGGCCTGCTGGGCGTCGATGTCGCGGATGTGGCCGACTCGCTCGTCGCCGCGACGACTTCGTCGCGCTTCACCGTTCCGAACTTCTGGGCCGATCCGAAGTCCGGCGTCTCCTACAACATCCAGGTGCAGGTGCCCGAGGAGCGCACCCAGACGCTCGACGATCTCGGTAACATCCCCGTGGCCTCGCGGCATGGCGAGCCGGTCTTGCTCCGCAATCTCGCCGAGATCGAGCGCAGCAACACGGTCGGCACCTACGAGCGCTACAACCTCGCCCGGGTCGTCAGCATCACCGCCAACTTGCACGGAATCGATTTCGGGCGCGCCATCCGCGAAGTGGAGGCGGTCGTCGCCGCCGCCTCGCCGCCCGACGACCCGAAGACGAAGGTCGATCTCCGCGGCCAGGTCGTGCCCTACCGCCAGCTCTCGGAGGGCTTCGGTTCGGGGCTGATCGTCGCCATGGTCGCGATTTTCCTGCTGCTCTGCGCGAATTTCCAGTCGGTGCGCCTCGCCCTCGTCGCGGTCTCGACCCTGCCCGCGGTGCTGGCCGGCATCGTGCTCTCGCTCTGGCTCACCGGCACGACTTTGAACATCCAGTCCGGCATCGGTTCGATCATGGCGGTCGGCGTCGCCATGGCCAACGCCATCCTGCTCGTGACCTTCTCCGAAAACATCCGTCGCCGCGAGGCCGGTGGCGGCTACGGAGCCGACGCCGATCCGGCGGCCGCGGCGGTCGAGGGGGCCCTCTCGCGGGTCCGCGCCGTCGCCATGACCAGTTGCGCCATGATCGCGGGGATGGCTCCGCTCGCCCTCGGTCTCGGCGAAGGCGGCGGGCAGACCGCGCCGCTCGGACGCGCCGTGGTCGGCGGTCTCGTCTTCGCCACTCTCGCGACCCTGCTGGTGCTGCCGGCCGTCTACGCCCTCCTCGCCGGGAAGACAGTGCACAGCGCCTCGGTCGATCCCGAGGATCCCGCCAGCGCCCACTACGTCGCCTGAACGCCAATCCGGAATCCGAGCCCCTCTGCATCGCAATGTCCCGAGTCCTCTCCATCGCCCTGTCCGGTCTGCGCGGCCTCTGCGGCGTCGCCGCCCTGATCCTGCTCGGCGCCTGCGGCGAAATCGACGGGCTGCACTCCATTCCCTCCGCCGAGGCCGTGCCGGTCGGGACGAGGAAAAAGGACGGAGGCGAAGCGAAGGAGCCCGAGTCTTTTTCCAGGGATGCGGACGGAGCCTACCGCATCGACCTGGCCAGCACGCTGCGTCTCGCCGCGGGGCGCAATCTCGATCTCGCCCGCGCCGTGGAGAAGACCCGCCTCGCCGCCGCCAAGTCCTTCCAGGCGAATCTCTCCATCGTGCCCGACCTTGCCGCCGGAGCCTCCTTCGGAAGGAAGAACGGACTGCTCCAGGACATCGGCGGTGCGCCCCTGCTCGCTGAGCGGGTCGATCGTTCCTTCGGCCTCGGGGCGAGCACGGGACTGCCCGGGGTGGGGCTCGACCTGTCCCTGAGCGAGGCGGTCTTCTCCCCCCTCGCGGCGAGGCAGGACAAGCGGGCCGCCGACGCCGCCGCCAAGGCGAGCGAGCACCAGATTCTTGCCGATGCCGCAGTCGCCTACCACGAGCTGCTCCGCGCGCACGGGCATCTCCGTCTCGCCCGCGAGATCGAGGGAGCCTCGCTGCGGCTGTCGGACGCGACGAAGTCCTTCGCCGATGCCGGCGAGGGGCTCCCCGCCGACGCCGAACGCGCCCGTGCCACCTACCTGCTGCGGAAAGGCGACGTCGTCGGCGCCGAGGCGGAGGTGGCCCTGCGCTCGTCCGAACTCGCCCGCATCCTCCATCTGCCGGCCTCCCTCGTTCTCGTTCCGGTCGAGAACAGCGTCGCCGCGACCCATCTCGTCTCGCCCGACGAGGCCCCGGGGCGACTCGTCGCCACCGCCCTGCGCCACCGCCCCGAGGCTGCGGCGATGCAGGCCGAGGTCTCGGCGGCGGCCCACCGTCTCACCGAAAGACGGGTGCAGCCCTTCCTGCCCAATCTCGCCGCAGGGTATTCGAGCTACGATTTCGGCGCCGGCGAAGGCGTCGGGACCGACCAGACCGGGCCGCGCGACGAGGTGAGCGCGCTGATCTACTGGAAGCTCGACCGGCTCGGCTTCGGCGACGCCGCCGAGACGCGGCAGTTGCGCTCCGAGCTTGCCCTGGTGCGCTTGGAGGAAGAGCGGGTGCTCGACGAAATTTCGCAGCAGGTCATCGTTGCCCGGGCCGAGACCGTCGCCCGCCGCGCCCGTCTCTCCATCGGATCCGAGGCGGCGGGCCACGCGCGCCGCGCCTACGAGCTGACGGCGGAACGCCTCGAGCAGTCGCAGGGGCTGCCGATCGAGGCGCTCGCCTCCATCCAGACTCTGGCCGAGGCGCGCCGTGCCGAGGTCGATGCGGTGCTCGACTACAACATCGCCCAGCACCGTCTGCTCGCGTCGCTCGGGCACCCCGCCGTGAAGTAGGCGCACCGTTCTCAATCGCCCAGTCCCCGCGCCCACGCCTCGACGGTGTCGATCCCTTCGTCGAAGCAGACGAGCATGGGGCGGCAGCACACTTCGCAGTCGTAGTCGATCTCGCAGGGCAGTTCCCCAGGCGGAGGGGCGGCGATTTCAAAGACTTCGAAGCAAGTCGGGCAGGTGACGGGACAGGTGTCCATGGGCTGGAGAAGGGCGGCAGGAGCGCGGGAAACGTCCGCCCCCCGACCGGAGAACCGGCGACGATACGCGCTCAGGATCCGGGCCGGTTGCTGAGGACGCGCCCGGTCAGCTTTCCGAGGAGCGTCATGCCCTCGTCGTTCAGCTCGAGGGCGATGATCTCGAGGTTCTTGGCGAAGCGGGCCGTGTCGGTGAGGACCGCCTTGGCCGCGGTCACCGAGGCATCTTCGTAGAAGTCTCCAGACAGCGAGACCTCGCGCGCGACGAAGGCCACGGGCACCTGCGTGAGAGGGGCGGAGTAGCGGATCGCCCCCGCGGAGAGATAGAGGGTCGCTTCGGCGGGGGCGCTGGCGAGGCGGTTCTCGGCTTCGTCGAGCCGCACCAGCGAATAACCGGCACGCAGGTGGCGGCCGGGCCCCGCGTAGACGAGGTAGCCCGCCGTGCCCGCCAGCGCGAGAAAGACCAGCGCCAGCACGGCGGCCGTGACACCTATCCAGCGCCCGACCCGGCTCGGCTTGCGCAAGGGGGCGTAGGCGTCGGTGGGGTGACGACGCGCGTCCGCCGGGGAGGAGCCCGCCCCCTTTTCCGACTGTTCGCCGTAGGTGGGAAGGGTATTTTCGGCGAGATTCGGCTTGGGGAGAAGGGGAGGCGGCGCGGGAACCTTGGTGCTTTCCCAGTCGCCCAGGGAATCCGCCGATTTTACGGAGTCCGGGGAGTCCGGGGAGTCCGGGGAGTCCGGGGAGTCCGGGGAGTCCGGGGAGTCCGGGGAGTCCGGGG
>SLGN01000079.1 GCA_007123695.1 Verrucomicrobiales bacterium | reverse complement strand
GGTCGCGTCCACTTCGCCCTTGGCGGGCGCGGAGAGGACGACTCGGCGCGCGCCGCTCTCGAGGTGTCGCGCGGCTGCGGCGCGCGCGAGGAAGGCGCCGCTGCAGTCGACCACGACCTCAACGCCATCCTCTCCCCAGCCGATGCGGGCGGGCTGGAGGTTCGCGATCGGCGCGAGGACCGCCTCGACGAGCTTTTTCGTGAGAAAGGGCGAATAGACCGGGTCGGCGTCGGTGCCGAGGCAGCCCATGCTGGAGGGCGCGGTGTGGGTGTGGGTCGCCGAGATGAGGATGCGGTCGCGGGGGATGCCCGCCTTTTCCGCCGCCATCTCCTTGGCCCGGTCGAGCAGCTCGCGACCGATCATGCAACTATCGACGACGACGATGACGCAGGTCTCCTTGCCGTCGGAGAAGGCGAGGCAGCGGGCATTGATCGGCGTGCGGACCCGGTCGCTGGAACGGCTCGTCATGCCACCGTTGATGAGAACGGGGAGCTGCTTCGGAGTGACGTCGACGATGGCGGCGCCGGCGAGAAATTCCGCCCGCAAGGTCGGCGGAGCGAAAACGGCCGAAAGAGCCAAAAGGGCGAGGGCGGTGGTGGCGAGGCGGATCGGTCTCATGCCGCGAGAGTAGACGTGCCGGAGCTGCGTCGGCAAGCGCGACTTCGGCGCGTTGGCGTGACATGGCGACGCGGAAAAGAGATGAAAGAAAATAGTTGACCGTACGTCTACTTTCGCCAGAGTGCCCGCCATGGGACGAGTCAGCGATGCGAAGGAACGGCTCCTCGACGCGATGATGGAGCTGATCTGGACGGGGAGCTACGGACGCACCTCGGTCGATCAGATCTGTGATCGCGCCGGGGTGAAGAAGGGCAGCTTCTACTACTTTTTCGAGTCGAAGTCGGCCCTGGCGGTGGCGGCGCTCGATCACAGCTGGGCCGAGTATGCCGGGAAGCTGGCCGAGTTCTTCTCGTCGGAACTGCCGCCGCTGGAGCGCATCCTCGCCTGTTTCCGGGACTTCCGGCGCGAGCAGGAGGAGATGAAGGCGCAGCACGGGCGGGTCCTCGGCTGCCCGATCCACTCCCTCGGGTCCGAGGTGGCGACGACCGACCCGCCGCTGCGCGACCGTCTCCAGGGCATCCTCGACGAATTCCTCGGCTACTACGTCTCGGCGATCCGCGACGGGCAGGAGTCGGGCTCGGTGGTGCCGGGGGACCCGGCGATGCTGGCCCGGATGGTCTTTGCCTACAGCGAGGGGCTGCTGCTGCATGCTCGCATGAAGAACGATCTCGCCCCGCTCGACGACTTCGAAGCGGGGGCGCTGCACCTTCTCCGCGCCCGTTCCGAACTGGCCGCGTAACCCGCCTGCATCTCATCGATTCCATGCTCCGTCCGCTTCGTCCCTCCAACGTCGCCGGCAGGCTGTCCCCAAATCGGGACGCGGCTCTGTTCTTGGCATCCGCATTCGCCGCCGTGCTCCTTGCCTCCTGCGGCGCTCCCGAGGGGCAGCCGGAGATGGGCGAAATGCCACCGACGCCGGTGACCCTCGCCGAGGTCGAGACGCGCCGTCTCGTCGAGTGGGAGGAATTCACCGGCCGGGTCGAAGCGACCGAGACGGTGGAGCTGCGTCCCCGGGTTTCGGGCTATCTCACCGAGGTCCACTTCGAGGCGGGCGCGATGGTGGAGGAGGGCGAGGTGCTTTTTTCCATCGACCGGCGGATGTTCGAAACCCAGGCGCGCGCGGCCCAGGCCGAAGTGACGCGGGCCGAGGCGGCGACGATGGCGGCGAAGCGCGAGTTCGACCGCGTCCAGCAGCTTCTCGCGGCGCGGGCCATCGCCCCCGAGCAGGCCGAGGCGCGGGAAAGCGCCTTTCTCCAGAGCGAGGCCGCCCTCGAGTCCGCGCGGGCGGCCTTGCGCAGCGCCGAGATCGAGCTGGAGCACACCGAGGTCGCCGCTCCGATCTCCGGCCGCATCAGCCGGGCCTATGCCACGACGGGGAACTTCGTCACGGCGGGGGCGACCCCGCTGACGACCATCGTCTCGGTCGATCCGGTCCACGTCTACACGGACATCGACGAGAACAGCCTGCTGCGGCTGCAGTCGCTGCGGCGCGACGGCGATCTCTACACCAACGGCGAGGGGCGAGTGCCGGTGGAAGTGCAGCTCGCCGACGAGACCGGCTTTCCCCACCGCGGGCACGTCGAGTCCTTCGACAACCGGCTCGACGCCGCCACCGGCAGCATGGTCCTGCGCTGCGAGCTGCCAAACCCCGACGGACGCCTCGCCCCCGGTCTCTTCGCCCGCGTACGGCTGCCGATGACGGCGGAATACGACGCCCTGCTCGTCGCCGAGGAAGCCATCTTGACCGACCAGGCCAACAAGTATGTGCTCGGGGTGACGCCCGAGAGCCTCACCGTCTACCGGCCCGTCGTGATCGGCCCCGTGGTCGAGGGCAAGCGCATCGTCCGCAGCGGTCTCGAGCCCGGCGAGCGGATCGTCGTCAACGGCATGGCCCGCCTGCCCCAGCCCGGGATGCCGGTGCAGCCCGTCGATCCGCCTGTTTCTTCCGTTCCGAGCGAATGAGCTTCTCCGGCTACTTCATCACCCGGCCGGTCTTCGCCGCCACGCTCTCGCTGCTGGTCTTCCTCCTCGGGGCGATTTCGCTCTTCCGCCTGCCCGTCTCGGAATACCCCGAGGTCGCGCCGCCCACCGTCCTCGTCACCGCGACCTATCCGGGGGCCAACCCCAAGACCATCGCCGAGACGGTGGCGACGCCGCTGGAGCAGGCCATCAACGGCATCGAGAACATGCTCTACATGTCCTCGCAGAGCACCGCCAACGGCATCATGACCCTGACGGTGACCTTCAAGCTCGGCACCGACGTCGACCTCGCCCAGGTCCAGGTGCAGAACCGCGTCGCCCAGGTGCTGCCGAAGCTGCCCGAGGAGGTCCGCCAGTTCGGCGTGACCACGGTGAAGTCCTCGCCCGACCTCACCCTCGTCGTCCACCTTTTCTCGCCCAACGACCGCTACGACGACCTCTACCTGCGCAACTACGCGACTCTGAACGTGAACGACGAGCTCGCCCGGCTGCCCGGCGTCGGGCAGGTGCAGATCTTCGGGGGAGGGGACTACGCCATGCGCATCTGGATCGATCCCGACAAGGCGGCGGCGCGGGGGCTGACCGCGTCGGACATCGTCGCGGCGGTGCGCGAGCAGAACGTGCAGGTCGCCGCCGGCACCATCGGCCAGCAGCCCGTCGCGGCGGGCTCGCCCTTCGAGCTGACGGTCAACGCCAAGGGCCGCCTCGTCTCCGAGGAGGAGTTCGAGCAGATCATCGTCAAGGTCGGCCCCCGGGGCGAGAAGCTGCGCCTGCGCGACGTCGCCCGCGCCGAGATGGGCAGCGCCGAGTATTCCCTGCGCAGCCTCCTCAACAACCAGAAGGCCGTCGGCATGGGCGTCTTCCAACTGCCGGGGGCCAACGCCCTCTCCCTCTCGCAGGACGTCCGCACGACGATGGACCGGCTCAAGGAGCGCTTTCCCGAAGGCGTCGACTACACCATCGCCTACGACCCCACCGTCTTCGTGCGAAAGTCCATCGACGCCGTCATCCACACCCTCCTCGAGGCGGTCGTGCTCGTCGTGCTCGTCGTCGTCGTCTTCCTCCAGACCTGGCGGGCCTCCATCATCCCGCTGGTGGCCGTGCCCGTCTCGCTGGTCGGGACCTTCGCGGTGATGCACGCGCTCGGCTTCAGCATCAACAACCTCTCCCTCTTCGGCATCGTCCTCTCCATCGGCATTGTCGTCGACGACGCCATCGTCGTGGTCGAGAACGTCGAGCGCAACATCCGCGAGGGTCTCGCCCCGCTCGAGGCCACGCGCAAGGCCATGGGCGAAGTCACCGGACCCATCGTCGCCACCGCCCTGGTCCTCTGCGCCGTCTTCATCCCCACCGCC
>SLGN01000302.1 GCA_007123695.1 Verrucomicrobiales bacterium | reverse complement strand
GCCACGTTCGAGTGAGTTCGACGGTCGGGATGGCGCTCGCGAAGACGCCGCAGCAGCGACGCGCCGTGGCTTCCTCCTCCGCCGACGACTGAGAGCAGGTATTCCTCCTCCCCCAGTCGCTGCACGGTCTCCCACCACGCGGTCGCCTTCCGCTTCAGCTTCTTCCGGAACTCGATCGCCTCCGCCCAATCCGGGACCGAATCGGCTGGCGCGAAGAATTCCTCGTCCGAGATGCGTCGCAGCAAGGCGGCTGCGACATCGCCAACGGTGTAGAGGCGGGGCGGGCCAGGCTGGATACGGCTGCTCCAGTCGTGGTTCGCGAGGCAGCGCACGACGCGTTCGTCGTCGATGGCTTCGATCAGCCGGGGGATGGACTCCGGCTGCGCCTCGATCAAGGCTTCGTAGACCGGGTTGGCCATGTGGTGGGTTGATCGGGAGACATGGAGCGAGTCGCGCAGGCGAAAAATCCACTCATCGATCGCGAGTGCGGGAGGCAGTTCGCGCGTTTCAGCCAAGGACATGGCCGAACGCTCCCGGTCTTCGGCGACCATCCTCCGAAGGATCGGAGTGAAATGCTCGACCTCAGCGCGCTCCACCGAGTCCGGGAAGCGCCTGAGCAGCTCCTCGAAATCGGCGAGAAGTCGCGACCTCGCCTCTCGGGGGTCGAATTCGAGCAGGTCGCGGGCTGGATCGAACCCCTCGCTGCGGCGGGCGTCAGACCCCACGAACCTTTCCAAAGCTTGGAAGTAGAGAGCCCGGGAAATCTCGATCAAGAGCACTTCGCGCAAGGACTCCGCCTCTGGACCGCCCTCGAGAAACGGAATCAGGCCGGAAGGCCGAGGATACCAGAGCGGTCGAGCGGCGGCCTTCTCGTAGACCTCGCTTGAGAGCGAGTGGAACCCGTTCTCCTTCAGCAGCCACGAGACGATGAAGGAGTGGGAGCGACGGGGAAATCTCGATTCTTCCATGAACTCCGGAACCCCATTCCGGCGCCAGCGACCCGGCTGGGAGTCCGAAACGAGATCGGCTCCATACTTCTGCAGGTTGGCCCCTTCCAGAACAGGCGCCTCCTTCAGGGAATCGCGCCAAGCTCGGCGAACCAGCGACAAGGGAATCCACGGCAGATCCAGGGTCAGGATGCCCTTCTCAGTCCCGGTCAGGGCTTCGGCCCCGACCGCAGGATCATCGAGCAGCTCGTCCAAGGGCAGCGGGAGTTCCAGTTCCGGCGAAACGAAGCCGTAGAGGTAGCGGGCTTCCTCCCCTTCGATACGGCTCGTCCAAACGACCCGGGCGAAGCGCAGGCCCTCGGGGTTCGGGAGCCCGAGGCTCTCCAGCCACGCGAAGTCCTCGTCCATCCCGCGGCTTTCCTCCGAGGCGGCCAGCGGAAAGACAACGACCGCCCCAATCAGGGAAACGATCTGCCGAAGCAGCGGCGGGCGGGGGGAGTTCATCGGGGATCGTCGGGGAGGTTCTACACAAGGCAAACGCTCGCGTCCTTGAAGTGGCGGACGGCATAGTGCTCGGTCTCCGGGAAAAGGTCTCCGGCGTAGAGGACGAAGCCAGGCTGCGCGTCGGGGACGCTGCGTTGGAACTTCAGCAGGTTCGCCGCCAGATCGCGGTGCCAGGTCATGGCCGACTTGATCTCGATGGGGATCAGGCGGCGCTGGCGCTCGAAGACCAGATCGACTTCGTTGCGGTGGCTGTCCTGCCAGAAATAGAGGCGCGGCTCGCGGCCGGCGTTGAGACGGGCCTTCAAGGCCTCGACGACGACCAAATTTTCAAAGAGATTGCCGTGCAGGGGGTCGCGCGAGGCTTCCGAGGCGGATTCGATGCCGAGGAGCCAGCAGGCGAGCCCCGGTTCGGTGAAGTAGATCTTCGGACTCTTGACGAGGCGTTTCCCGAAGTTGCGGTAGTAGGGGGGCAGGCGAAAGACGACGAACGAGGTCTCGAGGATCGAGAGCCATTGCTTGAGCGTCGTTCCGCTCACGCCCACCTCTCCCCCCAAGGCGCTCAAATTCACCGGCTGCCCCACCCGGCCCGCCAGCAAGCGAAGGAAGGTCTCGAAGAGCTGCTGATTGCGTAGCTCCATCAACTGCCTGACGTCGCGCTCGACGTAGGTGCGGAAGTAGTTCGCGTAAGCCGCCGACGCGTCCAAGGCGTCGTCATGGATGCGCGGCAGGAAGCCTCGGTGCAGGAGCTCGTTCTTGTCGATCGACGTGCCCGACGCCTCCAGCTCCCGGATGGAAAGCGGGAGGAGCCGAAGAAGCGCGGTGCGGCCCGCGAGGGATTGGCTGACGGCCTCGTGCAGCCGCAGTTGATGGCTGCCGGTCAGGATGAAGGCGCCCTTGCGCTTTTCCTCATCGACGCGCACCTGGATCCACGAGAGCAATTCCGGCACGCGCTGGATTTCGTCGAGGATCAAGGGCTCCCTGTGCAGATGGAAGAACTGCTTCGGATCCTCGCTGGCGAGGCGTCGCAGCTCGGGGTTCTCCAGATTGCAGTAGCGGTGCTCGGGAAACACCGCCCGCACAAGCGTCGTCTTGCCCGCCTGGCGCGGCCCCGTGAGCGTCACCACGGGATATTCCGCAGCGGCGGCCAAGAGAGAGTCCGTGATCAGGCGAGGGATCATGATAGGGGAAAGGTCGCCTTGTTTTGTGCAAATATCAAGTTCTACTTGGGATTTGCACAAAGCCCGTGAACCCCTGATGGGCCCTGGAAGGGAGCGAGTCACACGGAGCGACAAAGCCCTGACGTTCAGGGCGCAGGCTCCCGAAGGACCGTTCCCGAACGTTTCGGCGCCAGCCGCTGGTTTCCCGCTCCAAACCCTTCGACGGCGCGGTCGCGGAGGTTTTAAGAGGTTCCCTCAAGGAAGAAGGCGACATGCCCCCGCCATCCCCCGGTCGCAACCGCAAACGGCTCACTCGCTTCGGTAACGTCTCCGATAGGCTCCCGGCGTCGTGTTCATCGCGCGGGTGAATTCTCGAATCATGTGGCTGTGATCGCTGAAGCCGGTCTCCAACGCGATGGTGGCGATGGTATCGTCGGTCTCGACGAGGAGTTGGCAGACTTTGCCCAGACGGAATTGCCGGACGTAGGCGGTAGGGGTGAGCTGGAAGGCCGTCTTGAAATGGCGCTGAAATCCGCGGACGGACATGCCGGCGAGGCGGGCGAGATCCTCCACCGCCACGGTCGAAGCGAAGTGGTCCCGGATGTGCTCGATCACCGGGGTGAACCGGACGAAGGGAGAGGCGATGCTGGCGGCCTTCTGCAAGTCTCGGGAGACGCCGGCGAGACCGACGACGCGCCCATCCTTGCCGCGCAACGGAATCTTCGAGGTGACGTACCAGTCAGGGCAGGCCGGGTGGCGCATCACCATCTCCACGCGTCCCCATATTTCCTCCCCGGAAAGGACTCTTTGATCGTCGCGCGTGTAGTGGTCGGCGAGGTAGGCGGGGATGAAATCATGGTCGGTGCGGCCGAGAACGTCCTCCGGACCGGCGAAACCGTGCGCGAGATGCATGATCCGGCTGGCGTAGCGGTAGATCCCCTGCGCATCCTTGATGAAGAAGCGCGTATCCGGATACGCGTCGAACAACCGCAGGCCGGGTCCGGGAGCGAGTTCCGCGAGGAAGTCGAAAGGCAAGGGAGCAGCTTCGTCCATACGCCCCCCATGGTGCGGCCTTCCGGGCCGATTGGAAAGGCTTTTGGCGCAAATGTCCACAAATCCGACGCCGAAGTTCAAGCCGGATTCGACGATCGGTGGCAGAATGCGGAGGTAGCTTCTCGGCAAGAACCCAGCCCCCGCCCTTCCGACCCGCATGGCCATCACCTATCTGAAATCCGGCAAGCCCGAAACCGAACGAGCCGAAGACGACACCAAGGTCCGCGGCATTGTCGAGACTACCCTGGCCGACATCGCCGCCCGCGGCGATGAAGCGGTGCGTGAATTGTCCG
>SLGN01000707.1 GCA_007123695.1 Verrucomicrobiales bacterium | reverse complement strand
CGATTTCGATTTCGATTTCGATTTCGATTTCGATTTCGATTTCGATTTCGATTTCGATTTCGATGCCGATGCCGATGCCGATGCCGATGCCGATGCCGATGCCGATGCCGAGCGGGTCGGGGCTGCGGCTGCGGCTGCGGCTGGCTAAATTTCTTTTTGGACAGGAGCCTCGCCGTCGGGTGCTTCTGTCTCGGAGGGAAGCGTTGCCTCGTCCGGGGCTTCCACGGGCGACGCGGCTGCGCTGCCGCGAAACAGCGGCAGCGATTTCTCCAACGACTGCTGCACGCCCCATGCGAGCGGAACGGAGACCCAAGTCCAGGCGAGCAGGAGGCGGAGGGTTTTCATCTCGGAAAAGAGGGCGGCTTCAAGAATCTACGTGATGCTTCGGATCCACCGG
This sequence comes from Verrucomicrobiales bacterium, assembly GCA_007123695.1. Classification (GTDB taxonomy): domain Bacteria; phylum Verrucomicrobiota; class Verrucomicrobiia; order Verrucomicrobiales; family DEV007; genus Arctic95D-9. The sequence goes on along the minus strand of SLGN01000707.1, from coordinate 3,565 downwards.
GCGGACGAGGAGATTCGCGACGAGACCGACGGCAAGGAGGCCGACCATGAGGAGGAAGATCCCGTTGTAGGCCTGTTCCGGCGGCAGGGTCCGCTTGTTCGCCTCGGAGAGGCGGTCGACGAGCTGGGGTCCGATGAGGGCGGCGAGCGACCAGGCGGTGATGAGGCGACCGTGGATCGCCCCGACGTTGCGGGAGCCGAAGAGGTCCCGCAGATAGGCGGGGATCGTGGCGAAGCCGCCGCCGTACATCGAGAGGATGAGGCCGGTGACTACGACGAAGAGCGTCACGTCGCCGCGCTGCTGGGTCCAGGGCACGCAAAGATAGAGGGCCGCGCCGAGGATGAAGTAGACGCAGTAGGTCGCGCGGCGCCCCACGAGATCGGAGAAGGAGGACCAGAGAAACCGGCCGCCGAGGTTGCAGATCGAGAGCAGCCCCACGTAACCGGCCCCGGCCGCAGCATCGACGCCGAACATGTCCTGGATCATGGGCGAAGCCTGGCCGAGAATGCCGATGCCGGCGCTGACGTTCATGCACAGCACGACCCAGAGCAGCCAGAACTGGGGCGTCCGCCACGCCGTCTCGAGCGCGACGCTGGCGTACGGAGCGAGCGCCGCCGCACCCGGCTTCGTCGGTTTCGGCTCCCAGCCTTGCGGCTTCCAACCTTCCGGCGGCACCCGCACGAGCCAGGCCCCGAAGAGCATGGAGACGGCATAGAGCCCAGCCATGGCGAGCAGAGCCTCGGCCGCCCCCACCGATCCGGCCGAGGCGAAGCGGCCCATCAGCTCCTCGGCGAGCGGTCCGCCGATGAGGGCTCCGCCCCCGAATCCCATGATGGCCATGCCCGTGGCCATACCGGGACGGTCGGGGAACCATTTCATCAGCGTCGAGACCGGAGCGATGTAGCCGAGCCCGAGCCCGACGCCGCCGACGAGGCCGTAGCCGACGTAGAGCAGCCAGAGCTGGTGCCACCGCACCGCGAGGGAAGCGAGGACGAGGCCACCGCAGAAGCAAGCCGCGCTGGCGACCATCGTCTTGCGCGGGCCGGCCCGCTCGACCCATTTTCCGAACACCGCCGCAGAGAGGCCGAGCAGCGCCAGCGCGATGGAAAAGGCCACCCCAACGTCGGCTTCGGCCCAGTCTCCGGGACCCGGCGCGTCGATCCCAAGGACGCGGGCGAGTGGCTTCTTGAAGACGCTGAAGCCGTAGATCTGCCCGATGCACATGTGTACGGCGATGGCAGCGGGCGGCACCAGCCAGCGGTTGAATCCTGGCGGGGCGACAGTGGCTTCGCGGGAGAGAAAGGGCATTCGGTCGGGGGGTCGCAGTCGCCATGGTGTATCCGGCGCGGGCCGCCTTGGCAACCCTTTTCCGACAGGCGGCTTGCCTCATACACCTGTTTGCGGACGGCTTGGATTTTGGTGTAAGGCGTTGTCGTTCAAACCAACGACCCACACGCAAAACAAGGCCGCCGCATGACGGAGTGCTGTCCAGCAATCCTTCGATTTTCAAGACCTCTGTGGGCGCAAAGCGGTGGCCGATTTCAAGGGCGGCAACGTCAGCACCGACGGTGGCGCGCTCTTCCTGCGCGAGATGGACGCGCGCACCGGCTTGGTCGAGCAGATCGGCGTCGGCAAGTTCCTCGTTCATCGTCAGCGAGGTTTGTTCGACGGGGCGCACGTAGCCCTCCTCGTCGACCGAGAAGCCGACCATGGTTTCGAAGCCGAAATCGGAGGCTGGGTCGCGAAACCGTCTCCTTTCACCAAGGTCGGCAAACGGTTGAATTTGCGGGGATTTGGCCGTGACTTGCTGTCCCGGTCGATACGCCGGATGCCATGCCCCCGAATTCCCTCCAGACGCGACCGGAGACTGCGGCCCGACAAGGCGGCAAGCGCGTCGTCGTGCGGGGCCTGCTGTCAGGCCTGCTGCGCGGAGAGTGGCGCGGCGGGACCCGCCTGACCGAGGCCGAGGCGGTGGCGAGGTTCGGTGTCAGCCGCACTCCTGTGCGCGAGGCGCTGCTCGAACTGCAGGGGCTCGGCTTCGTCGAACTGCGGCGCCACTGCGGCGCGGTCTTCCTGCCCTTCGGCCCGGACGAACTTCGCGAAATCTACGCGGTGAGGTCGCTGCTGGAGGTGGAGGCGGCCCGTCTCGCTGCGGGTCGATTGCCGCACGCCAAGCTCGTCCCTTTGGTCGAGGCTTTCTCGGGACTGCGGGAAAGCGGTGCGGCCGATCCGGAGTGGGGGCACGACCGGGAACTCCACGCGCGGATCGCGGCGGCCTCGGGAAACCGCCGCCTGTCCGCCGAGATCGGTCGCTACGGCGACCTCGTGCAGACCGTGCGCGAGATCGTCGGCGGGCAGGACTACGGCATCCACGAGACCACCGCCGACGAGCATCTCGAGATCCTTGCGGCGCTCGGCCGAGGCGACGCTGCCGCCGCCGCGGCGGCCATGGCGGTCCACCTCGCCCAGGCATCGGATTCGGCCGCCGAGGCCGTCGGACGCCTGCGTGCCAACTCCCTTGCGGAAACCAACCGAGACCCGTGAAGCCCGACCTTTCCCAAGCCCTTGTCGTCGCCACGGTGACCCAATCCGCCGATCTAGAGGCGCTCGCCCAACCCGGAGCGGCCGTTCCCGCCTGCGACGTGCTCGAATACCGGCTCGACGACCTCCTCGCGCACGAGGCGTCCGCGGCCGCCTCGATTTCCACCGCCCGCCTGCCCGTGCTCGTGACCGCACGCCGCCCGCAGGAAGGTGGCGCCAATGCCTTGGACGACGCGGCCCGCCTCGCGCTCTACCGCCGCCATCTCGCCGCCGCCGCGCTGGTCGATACCGAGACCGCTTCGCTCGCCTCGGCGGCCTTCGCCGGCTTTCCCGAAGAGGTCCGGGCGGCGGGGGCGGTGCTGGTGGGATCCTTCCACGATTTCGAGCGATTTCCGGGGCGCACCATTCTTGCCGAGACCGTCGCCCGCGCTCACGAACTCGGCGCCGAGGTGGCAAAGATCGCCGTCGTCGTCGGGACCATGTCCGAGCTTTTCGCTCTCGTCGATATCGTCGAGTCGACCGTCGCAGCGGGGCGCCGGGTTTCCGCCATGGGCATGGGACCCCTGGGGCGGCTCTCGCGCCTCGTTCTCGCCAAGGCCGGCTCGTGCCTCAACTACGGCTACTTGCAGACTCCGAACGCTCCGGGGCAGTGGTCGGCGGAGCAACTGCGCCGGCGGCTCGGCGAAATCTAGGCCGACTCCGGCTCCGTCTCCGCCGCAGCGGCGGGCGGGGAGGACGGTCCGATCCATTCGGCGAGGGCGAGAGCGTTCATCGCGGCCTTTGGCACGAGCGATCCCTCGACGAGGTATTCGGGAAGCTTCGAGCCGTCGGGGCTGCGTTCGGAACAATGGGCGTTGCCGCCTTCCGGTCCCAGTCCGTCGAGGGTGGGCCCGAGATGGCCGAGGTGGTTCGCGTCGCTGAGCCCGCCCCGCGGGACGGCGACGGCCTCCAGCCCGATCGCCCGGGCCGCCTCCTGCCATCGGACGAGCAAGGCCGCCGTGGCGGGTCCGCCGGGCCAGGCGGG
>SLGN01000649.1 GCA_007123695.1 Verrucomicrobiales bacterium | reverse complement strand
GGTGAAGCGCGAGGTCTACGACGCGGCGGTCCAAGCCCTGGTGACGGATCTCGGCGGCGGCGGAGCGATCCAGCAAAAGGGACGCGAGTACCTGCCGCGCTTCTGCGATCCGGGGTTTTCCGGCTCCTATCCGCGATCCAAAACCGCGATGGAGAAAGAGCGCGTCCAGAGCGAGCTGCCGCAACGCCTCCACGCCCCGGAGTCCCCTCCCGACTTGCAAGCGATGCGCGACGAACTTGATTTCGAGCACTTCGCGAACATCAACCCCGACGGAAACCCGTTGGATCGCGAACGCTGCCTGGAACTGTTCCGCGAAGGAATCGAGCTACTTGCAAAAGAGAACGGCCTCGCGGAATCCGACGCGGTACGCCTGCTCGAAAAACGCTCCGCGCTGCCAGAGGACTTCTCCCTGCCAGCCTACCAAGGGGCGAGCGTGAAGCAGGCGCTGCGGAACCGATTCTTCGCCTTCCTCGTCTTCAAGCATCTCGAAGCCTCGCCCGCAACCTTCGCGGTGCTGAAGGCCACCTACCCCGAGCCGAAAGCCGCAGCCTCGACAACGACCGCCGCGCCCGCGAAGAAAGCCCCGAAGAAGAAGGCCGACGGACCCGACCTGCTCCGCTTCGGCGACGATCCGGTAAAGCTCGCACGTGGCTCAAACAATCTCGTCTACCCCGGCTTCACGAGCCTCGACGCATGGGCCGACGCCAAAGAAGGCAAGATGGCATGGAAGGAGTTCGACATCGCCGCCTTCAAAGAGGCGCTGAAGGCACTGAACCAAGTCGGACAAAAGGGCAAGGAGAGAGCGGAGCATCTCGCCGAGGTGCAAGCGCAGATCGCCTACCTCGAGAACGGCGGCAAAGCGCCGAAGTCCAAGAGCGGCGAAGACGACGACGAGGACGCCGCGCTGCCGACCTTCGCCGGCGACGCACGTTTCGCGAGATTCCAAGCCCTGCTCGCCGCCCTGAAGACGCAAGAGGGCGAAGACGCCGAAGAGTATGCCGCCGAGGACTCGCGCGGACTGCGAGGCCGGGCGATCCGGGGTCGGAGGGATCTCTTCGCCGCGTGGAACAAGGAATTGCGGAATCGATCAGCCTACGATTTTGACGATGAAAAGCACGAGACCGGCCTGCTCGAGATCCTGAACGAGCACCAGGCCGAACACCGCGACACAATGGGCTGGGCGCGGCTCTACCGGGCGTTCACGCTGGAGGAAAACTGGGACTTCTGGCGCGACCCATCGCCCGAAGAAGCGGTGCGCCGCCGCGAAGCGCACCATTCGAACGACTTCCTCGGTGCCTACGTGACTTGGTCCGACCTGCAAATCGAGGCCCGCCGCCTCGCCGAACCGATCCGTTTCTCTCCGGCGGACGCCACCGAATCGCGGCGGCTCTTCATGTTCAGCGACGCTTGCAAGTTCACTCCCCGTGGCGAGTACCGCCATCTGCCCGAGCAGACGGCGGTGATCGTCCCGGCCGTCGTGGAGGAAGGCGGTTATTGTTCCAAGCGCCGCATCCGCCTCGACTACAGCGCCCCGCGCCTCCGGCGCGACGGCCTGCGCACGGGCGAGAGCGGTGAACGCCTCGCCGATGCGGTCTGGAACCAGCCGATGATGGCCCCCCTCGGGGTCGAGGGCGCCTCCGCGACACAGGACATCTCCGACGCCGCCGTCGCGCTGATGCCCGACCGCGACCGCGACGGCGATCAGCGATTCCTCCTTAACTTCCCCCTGACGCTCGACCAAAGCGCCATCGCCGAACGCGTCGCGGCGCTGCGCGGGCAAAGCCTCGACTGGGCGAAACCGAGCGTGTCCTTCGGCAAGGGCGACCAGGCCCAGCATTTCTACCTGCGCTGGCCGGGCTTCGACAAGGCCGTGGCGGGCCAGAAGCCCTGGCAAGAGCAGACCCGCTCGCTCCGCCTGCTTTCGGTCGATCTCGGGGTGCGTTTCGCCGGGGCCTGCGCGCGTCTGCGCGGCTACGCCGCCGACTCGCCCGAGCAGGACCGCGACCGCCGCATCGGCAGCGCCGGGGACCAGCCCTGGTTCGCGCAGGTGGAGCGCCTCATCACCCTGCGTTTGCCCGGCGAGACCCGGCGAAACACTCTCCATGGCGACGATCACCCGGACGGTCGCTGGGCGCGATCCGAGGAGATCATCGCCGCCCGCGAGATCGTGCTTTCCCTCGATCTGCATCCGGCGCACCTCAATTTCGAGGGCAGAGACTACCGAGTCGGCGAGGTCGGCGCGAAGCTGCTCTACGCTTTGCGCCGGGCCATGGCCCACCTGCGCTCCTTGCATCGCTGGACCCGCATGGACCATGCCGGGCGGTGGCACGATGCCCAGGAAGAGATCGGACGTGATCGCCAATGGATCCGCGAACGTTCGGAAGCGGACGGCACCGACGCCCCCGCCGCGCCTTGGAGCCGCATCCTAGACGGGCTGATCGACGGCGACGACTGCGAAGAACGGGCGCTCGACCTGCGGGAGCGGCTCAAGACCGCCATCGAGCGATCCGCCGCTCTCCTCGTCCCCTTGCGCCACGGTCGATGGGCGTGGACCGAAACGGAAGCGGCCTCGGGCAACCGCCCCGCGTGCTATCGGTTGCAGCGCGAGCCGGGCGAGAAGGGCGAAGCGGGCAAACGCATCCGCGACCAAGGCGGCCTTTCGATTTCACGCATCGAGCGGATCACCGACTTCCGGAAACTGCTTCTCTCCTTCAACCGGCTCTACGGGCTCCACCCCCGCCAGAAGCCGCCGACCGGCCGGGAAATGCGCTCGCAGCCCTTGCCCGACCCCTGCCCCGACCTTTCCGAAAAGCTCGACGCGATGAAAGAGCAGCGCGTCGATCAAACCGCCCACTGGATCCTCGCCGAGGCTCTCGGCCTCGAGCTGAAACCCCACGAGATCGCCGAAGCGGAGCGGCGCGAACGCGACATCCACGGCGAATACGTCCGCAAGCGTGCGCCGGTCGATTTCATCGTCGTCGAAGATCTCATCCGCTACCGGACCACCCAAGGTCGGACGCGGCAGGAGAACAGCCGCCTGATGCAGTGGTGCCACCGGCAGATCACCGCCAAGCTCAAGATGCTTTGCGAAAGTTACGGCATCGTCGTTCTGGAGACCCCGGCGGCCTACTCCTCGCGCTTTTGCTCCCGCACCGGAGCCCCCGGCTTCCGCGCCGAGGAGTTGACGAAGGAGGCTTTCGCGGAATCCTACCACTGGCGCCAGGCGGTGGAGCGGGCCGAAAAGGATGCATCCTCGGCCAACGCGGCGGCGATCCTCCGAATCCGCGACACCTTCGCCGCGCTGCCCGAGGGATCGAAGCGGACCTTGCTGCTGCCGAGGCCCGGCGGCGGCGTCTTCGTCCCCGTCGGCTCGCCGCACGTCCAGAACGCCGACTTGAACGCCGCCGTGAACCTCGGGCTGCGGGCGATCGCTTCGCCCGATCAGTTCGACATCCATTCGCGCGTGCGCAGCGAATGGAAGACCGGTCGCTACCAGACGCGGGAGACGCGAAACCGCTTCGGCAGCAAGCCAGCGACGGTCGAACTGGTCGCCGAACGGGGCGGCGATGACGAAGCGGCGTCGGCCACTTTGGATTCGAAGCCGAATTTCTTCTTCGCCTGCGGCGCAACGCTGCCGGACTTCGACCAGGCCGACCTAGAACCTGCGGTTCCCGGCGCCCCTCCGCTCTTCAGCGCCCGAGCCCTTTGGAAAACGGTGAACCAGCAGGCGTGGACACGATGCCTAGAAATCTCCAACGTCTAAAGGTCCATCTCCCTCTCAAAACCTTGGTGTGGAGGCTTCAGCCGACAGGTCGTCCGCCCGTCCTCCCCCGTCCATCGCCAGAGCCGCCACCCAACCCTATCCACTCCCCCACCCAACAGGGTCCGACGCCCCACCCCACCCTCTCGACACGCCATCGAATCCCCCCCCAGGAACGCACCTGAAAACTGAAAACTGAAAACT
>SLGN01000376.1 GCA_007123695.1 Verrucomicrobiales bacterium | reverse complement strand
TGCTCCCGAATCCGCGCCTGCTCCCGAATCCGCGCCTGCTCCCGCAGCCTCGGCGGCGCCGGGTCCCCAAGCGCAGCCCTCCGCCCCCCGCCGGATCGACGACGAGGTGCGCGAGGCCATCGCACGCGTCAGCGCCAAGAGCGAGGGCCGTGCCTGGCCCGAGCTTCCCACCGAAAGTTTCTCCGCCAATTTCCGTCGGCCCGACGAAATCCGCGTCTCGCGCGACTCGCGCCACGCCGACGAACGCAGTCTCGTCAACGACCTACCTCTCGACCGGGAGGACGAGCGCGTCCTTGCCCCCGGCCCCGCCCGCCTCAGCGACGAGCGCTCTTCCCGGCCAGCCCTGCGGCTCGACGAATCGAAATTCGCCGCCGGAGCCCGCGAGGCGAGCGTCTCCCCCGCCGAGGCGAAGATGCGGCAGATTTCCCCGGCCGGTTCGGCGATGCTGCCGCGTCCGCCTCGCTCCAGCGTCTACCGCATTCCGGAGGCGTCCGGTTCCTACGAATCGACCATCGACCAGGAGAGCGCCGACTCCTCGCCTCCTCCCCTCTTCATCCGGTCCACGACGAGTTCCTCGCCTCGCGCCGCGCTGCGTTGAAGTCGCTTCTTTCTCCGAGCGCCGATCGATTCGGCGCCGCGTTCATTCCTGCCAGGCATCGGCCACCGCGGCACCGCGCTCTTCGTCAAGACGGAGAATCGCGACCGCCGCCGCCGTGAAAAGGACGAGACAGAACAGGATCGCCGTTTGCAAGCCGAGCCACGCCTGGAGCAGTCCCAGCCCGAGGATGCCGGTCACGGCGGCCAGCTTCGCCGCAGTGCCCCAGAATCCGAAAAACTCCGCCGCCTTCCCCGGGGGGGTCAGGACTCCGACGAGGGCACGCCCCGCCGACTGCGAGGATCCCAGGCTGAGTCCCGCGAGCGAGCCCGCGAAGAGAAAGACATACTGCGCCTCCCACTCCACTCCGAGAAGCCCGCGGGCCGCCTCCGTGATCTGCGGGGTCAGCCAGATCGCGGCGATCGCGGCGATCCACAGAGCCAGAGTGCTGAGGTAGGTGCTGCGGGCGCCGATGCGGCCCTGCAGCAGACCGAAGCCGAAGGCGCCCGCCGCCGCAGTAAGCTGAACCGTGATGAACATGAGAGTGCGCACGTGTTCGTCCCACCCGATCACCTGGGCTCCGTAGATGAAGGAGAAACTGATGATGATGTAGACTCCTGCCATCAGGAAGAACACCGAGACGAGGAGGTGCCGCAAGTCGCGGAACTCGCGCACGTGGTGGAACGTCCGGCGCAGGCGGGCGAAGCCGTCGCGGAGGGGATTCAGCCCCGCTTCCGCCGGCTTGGGTTGCGTCCGCTCGCGCAGCCAGACAAAGGTGGGAATGGCAGCCACTAGGAAGAAGACCGCCGCGAAGGGACCGACCCGCCGGACTTGATCGTAGTTCTCCTCGCTGATCTCGCCGAGAAAAGACAGGGCAAGCGCCGTCGAGACGAGCCCGCCGAGGTAGCCCAAGCCCCAGCCAAGGCCCGAGATCCATCCGAGGTCGCGCCGCGGTCCCAGACCGGGCAGGAAGCTGGCGATGAATGCTTCGCCAATGGCGTAGGCAAAGTTCGAGAGGATCAGCAGCGCCATCGCCGGAACGATCCAGCCGGGCTCGACGAACCACAGCAGGGCGGTTGCCGCGACGGTGAGGACGTAGCTGGCGAAGAGGAAGCGCTTGCGCTGTCCGCGGTGGTCCATCACTGCTCCGCAGACCGGGTTGGCGAGGGCGACGAGAAGGTAGCTGGCGGCAAGGGCCGCGCTCCAGAGCAGGTTGCCGAGCCGGTAGTCGGGCGCATCCCCGACGATCACGCGGGTGAAGAGATCGCCGTAGACCACGGTGATGATGAGCAGTGTGTAGGCCTGGTTCGCGAAATCGAACATGGCCCAGCCGAAGATCTCCCTCTTGGGTGCGCGGGGAACGTTGGACATGGAAAGCACTACCGTCGCGCCGAGTCGCACTCTTGTCTTGCTGGAATCCGGGAATCGACGAACCGCAGGATCTGGGGGGGACTTTCGTCGCGGCGATGAAGAATCGGGATCGGAAAAAAGGCGGAGGAGCGGTTCGTCCCGGGACCGTAGAGGATGTCAGAACCGTCGGCAGAGCAAGCAGAACTCTGGGATTCCAAAGCAACCGACGGGCTTGGCACGGAGAACGAAATAGCCTCGGAATTTAAGATTTCTTAATTAAATTTCTGGAAAATTTGAAACTTTGGACTCTATTTCTTGGATTTCTTCGTAACTTTGAAAATAAGGAGATCAATTCCTTTCATGTTTTTCGAAAATCGCCAACGCCCTCTACTCTTCGTCGCATCTGCGGTTTTCCTTTCGATCAATGCAGGAGCAGCGGATCCGATCCAGGCGGTCGCGTCTCGTTTCACCAAGGTCCGTCACGATTTCCGATCAGATTCGCGGGGACTTTCTTCGCAGACCGTTTCGAAGGAGGAACTGTTCGCCCTCGGCTACCCGGTGCTCGGCGGGGGGCATTATGTGCCCGGTTCCTTTCCTCTGACGAACGCCCGTTCGGGCCTGCCGAAGGTTTTCGCCCCATCGCAGCCCCGCCAGAGCTACACCCGCTATCCCTGGAAGCTCGACATTGTAACCACCGTCTTCTGGGTGGGCGAACTTCCCACCCGCAACAACCCGACGCCGAACACCAAGAGCGCCTGGGACCGCCACTGGACGGCGAGCTACGGGGGCTACGACGATCCGGATCCTGAAAAGCGCGACGGCCTGCTTCCCGGCAAGTTTCTTCCGGGCGAAAATCCCTTCTATTTCGCCCTGCCCTACAACGACATCTCCAAAACCGGCACCAAGGCGTCCGCCCGCGCCGTGGTGCCTTGGTTCAAAGAGGCCTTCTACCGCAACGGACGGACTGTTCTCAAGGGCCGGTGGATCGCGATCCGCCGGGGCGACCGCGTTTGCTACGCGCAGTGGGAGGACGTGGGCCCCTTCGAGGACGACGACTGGGAATACGTCTTCGGCGACGAGCGCCCCAAGGCGAAGAAGAACCGCGGGGCCGGGCTCGACGTGTCGCCGGCGGTGCGCGACTACCTCGACTTCGGCGGCGGCTACGGAACGGTCGATTGGCGCTTCGTCGATGTCGACGAGGTTCCGGACGGACCGTGGAAAGATTACGGCGCCAACAATCCCTTCGCCAACGCGAGCCTCCGTCCGCACTCCGACGACGACGCATCGGAGACCGTGCGCCACATCCGCACGCTGCGGGATCGACTCGCGGCCTCGATGGGCGGCGCGGAGCTGGACGGGGCGGAGTAGGTCTGCCAGGGCCGCAGACTCGGAAACCCTTCCTTGCGACGCGGCTGCCTTTCTGCCGCGTCTTGCGTTCTTCGATCAACCGCGAGCCGAACCGGAAGCGCCCGGCTCGACCCATTTCGCGTCGGTGGCGGCCTTGCTGCCGAAGGTCTGCTCGGCGATCGTCTCGCCGTCCTTGACGACGCGGATCTTGATCCCCTCGAGACTGTCGGCCTGCTTGTCCTTCGAACCGTCGGGATAGTACCAGCCCGGGGCGAGTTCGCTGTTGTTGATGGGCATCACGTCCGATTCGAGGCTGCGGACCCTCAGGAACTCGAGCTTGCCCACGTCGATAGACCCGGCCTTGATCAGCAACCCGCCGGCGGGGGTGAGCCCCGAGTTGAGCGCGCCGGCCCGGGAGGCTCGAGCCTTGGCGGTTTTCGAGATGTTGTAGTGGACCTTGACGCCCTCGAGATCTACGCCGCCCTGGGCCGAGCGCGTCCGGTTCTCGAGCTTGATCGCGAACTTCCAGGTTTCGTAGACGACGATCAGGGTTCCTTCGGTCTTCTTGTTGCGTTCGACTCGCTGCCGACTGACGTCGATCTTGACATCGGCGTTGAACTGCGGTGGATTGGCCTCGCGCCATTCCGCGATGAAGGTCTGATCGTCCTTGGAAAAGAAGGAGATG
>SLGN01000560.1 GCA_007123695.1 Verrucomicrobiales bacterium | reverse complement strand
GCTGATCGTCCGCAACACTCAGGATCAGATGGAACTCGTCGAGGCATTCATCGAGTCCATCATCAAGGGAGTTGAAAAGCAGATCTACATCACCTCGCGATTCGTCGAGGTCAGCGAGGAGGACGGTAACGAACTCGGTTTCGATTGGCTTCTGGGACCTTTCAATTTCGGCTCCAGCCAGCGGGTCTTCGGTTCGGGGGGCACGGTCGGCAACGCCAACGGGGCGGGGGAGGCTGGCGACTTCAGTTTTGTCAACCCTGCAACCGGCATCCCCGTCGGTGTGAACTCCATGACGGCCGGCAACCGGTCCGGCGGTCGTGCCATCGATGGCAACTCCATTGACGCGCTGATTGCCGAGGCCGCAGGCTCTCTAGGCGGAGGTTCGGTCATGGCACCCGCCGTCTTTGGGATTTCCGGAGTCTTTACCGATCCGCAGTTCCAAGTCATGATTCGGGCGCTTGCCCAGAAGAAGGGCGTCGATCTGCTCTCGGCTCCGTCGGTGATGGCCCGGAGCGGCCAGCGTGCCAAAATCGAGGTCATTCGCGAGTTCATCTACCCCACCGAATACGATCCGCCGGAAATTCCGAACCAGTTCGGTGGTGGCATCGGTGGCATCGGTGGCATCGGTGGTGGCGGCGCGCCCGGCGGTGGTTTCCCCGTCACTCCGGCGACGCCGACTGCCTTCGAGACCCGCAACACCGGTGTGACGCTTGAAGTCGATCCGGTTCTCGGTGCCGACGAATTCACCATTGATCTCAACCTCGCTCCCGAAGTTGTCGAATTCGATGGATTCATCAACTACGGCAGTCCGATCCAGACCACCTCGACCAACGCCCTCGGTCTCAGCGAGCCGACTGTCCTGACCGAAAACCGCATCACGATGCCTGTCTTCAACACCCGGAAGGTCACTACCCAAGTTACCATCTGGGACGGTCAGACCGTAGCTCTCGGTGGGCTCATCCGGGAAGACATTCAGGACGTTGAGGACAAGATCCCCTTCCTCGGCGACATCCCTGTAGTGGGTCGGCTTTTCCGTTCCAGTGTTGAACTCCATCTCAAGCGGAACCTCACGATCTTCGTGAAGGCCGAGCTTATGGATCCTGCTGGGATGCCGATTAACAACCGGCTTACCGACGATCCGCTCCCGGAGCCGGTACCGCGTCCACCGGTGACTGCACCCGCGACCTTCGCACCCGGTCCGGTTCCCTATCAAAAGTGAAGGCTCACCGGGCTGTTCCTCCGAGGTGTTTTCGACCTTGGGAGTTGTTGGAACGTGGCCATTTTGGTCACGTTCTTGCTTGTAGGGGTAGTGTCAAGTTTCTCCGGCAGATCGGTCGGTTCGTTGGCGGTGCCTCGCGAGCCGGAGGAGAGCGCTACGGGCTAATTGATGGACGCCGGTACCGTGGCGGGTTCGGCGCTGGATCTTCGTTTTCTGGCCCTGTCTGAATGTCAGATTGTTCCGATGGAGGGAAAGCCGACCACAAGCTTGGCGACGATCGCGGTCACGGGCGGAGTAGCCTGCGGAAAGTCGGCCTTTTGTAAGGGCTTGGTTGATCGGGCTGCCATCGGCGGACTCGAGGTCTTCAGTTGTGACAAGGAGGTAGGTCGTCTCCTTGAAGACGCGGAGATCGTACGACGAATCGAGGGGTTCGCGGCCGAGTTCGGTCGATCCCTCTTCGGTTCGGAAACGGGACGACTTGATCGCGTTGCATTGAGGGATCTCTTGTTTGAAAATTCCGAATTTCGTGGCAGAGTGGAGTCCGAGCTTCATCCCAAGGTCTTGCAAGCGGCGGAAACCCTCCGCTCCACTTTCTTGGGAACCAGCCGGATTTTTCTGGTGGAAGTTCCGCTTCTCTACGAGGTTGCTTTCTCGCTGTCGCGGGATCTCGACATCGTTGTAGGTGCCTCCGCCAAGACCCAGGTAGATCGCCTCGTCACGAATCGGGCCATGCCCGTCCAAACGGCGAGACGAATCCTGGAGACTCAGATGCCCATCAAGGAGAAACTGCTTCGTGCTGACATTGTTGTCTGGAACGACGGGTCATTTTCTGCCTTCGAGGCCCAAATTTCGCACCTTTTTTCGCGCTTCCAATCTCTTTTCCCCTAATGACCGAATCGACATCCCTAGAGGCTCCTGCGGAAGAGGCAGAGTTCCCATCCGAAGACGCGCCACCGCCCATCGCCGTTCCGGAGACTCTCGACCTGAACGAATACCAGGCGAAATCGCTCGCCTCCCTGCACGATGTCGCCCAGGAGCTGGAGCTGAGAGTCGCCGGGGTGCGCTCGAAGCACCAGATTCTCTTCGAGATCGCCAGATTCTACGGCAACCGCGGCACCCGCATCTTCGCGGAGGGATTTGTCGACTATTCGGGCGATCACTACGGATTCCTGCGCTGGCCCGCCTTCAGCTTCGCCTCGAATGCCGACGACGTCTCCATTGCCGGCTCCATCGTCCGTCGCCACGATCTTCGCCAGGGCCAGCGGGTCCGCTGTCTCGTGCGGGCTCCCCGCGACCGTGAGAAGTTTCTCGTTGTCGACGAAGTTCTGGAGGTCGAAGGCAGTCCGGCTGCGGAGTGGAGTCCGCCCGCAAGCTTCGACGACCTTCGCGCCATGTTTCCCTCGGAGCGGCTCATACTGGAGATGCCGGAAGGAACCCCGCCGTCGCCCCGGGTCATCGACCTCGTCGCTCCGCTTGGCAAGGGACAGCGCGGTCTCATCGTGGCCCCGCCGCGAGGGGGAAAGACGATTCTGCTCAAGAACATCGCCGTCTCCATACACGCCAACAACCCCGAGGTCGATCTCGTCGTGCTGCTGCTCGACGAGCGGCCCGAGGAAGTGACCGATTTTCGCGAGACGGTCGATGCATCGATCTTCAGCTCGACCTTCGATGAGCCTTCCCACCGCCACATCGAGGTCGCCGACATGGTCCTCAACCGCGCCAAGCGGCTTGTCGAGTGCGGGCGGGACGTCGTCGTGCTGCTAGACAGCTTGACCCGTCTTGCCCGGGCCCATAACTCGGCGAGGCAATCCGGGGGCGGTGGCAGCGGCCGCAACAAGCGCAACAAGGGCGGGGGCGCTGGTCCCATCGGCAGTGGAGGCATTTCGCCCAAGGCCCTGGAGCGTTCGCGGCGGTTTTTCGGCGCCGCCCGCAAGGTGGAGGAAGGCGGCAGCCTCACCATCCTAGCGACCTGCCTCATCGAGACGGACAGCCGCATGGACGACGTGATCTTCGAAGAGTTCAAGGGCACGGGGAACATGGAGATCACCCTCGACCGGGAAATGGCCGAGTCGCGCATCTTTCCGGCGATCCACCTGCAGAAGAGCGGCACTCGCAAGGACGAGCTGCTCTACCATCCCGACGAGTTTCTGCGTGTCGGCTCGCTGCGGCGGCAACTTGTGCAGCGTCCCGCTCCGGAGGCCATGGAGGTCTTGGTCAAGGCCATCAAGGCTTCACGGTCGAACGCCGAGCTTCTCCTCCGCGGCATCCAGTGAGCGTTCCCTCCATGAGCAGCGCCGTCATTCCTGCCGACCTCGCCGCCGCGTCGGAGTGCTACATCGAGGATGCCGCCGCCTGGGCGCGTTTCTGCGAAGAAGCCGAGGCGGCGGGCGATTTCGCGGCGTGCTCGATCGATACGGAGGCCGACAGCATGCACTCCTACGAGACAAAGCTCTGTCTCATTCAGTTCGCACGGCCCGGAGCGCTCGCCATTATTGACCCGCTATCGCTCGATGCTGCGGCCATGGAGGAGTTCACGCGCTTCATCGACCGTTTCGATGTCGTCTGGATGCATGGGGCGGACTACGACATCTCTCTCTTCAACAGCAGCTTCGGGTGGACGCCGCGGCTCATCTACGACACCCAGGTCGCGGCACGCCTGCTCGGCGCGGAGAAGTTCGGCCTCGCCAACCTCCTCGAGGACCAATATGGAGTTAAGCTCTCGAAGCAATCCCAGAAGGCGGATTGGAGCCGGCGCCCGCTCAGCGCG
>SLGN01000435.1 GCA_007123695.1 Verrucomicrobiales bacterium | reverse complement strand
CGTGCCCGCCGCGATCGGCACCGAGGGCCACGACGACCCGGACTCGTGGCAGCTCACGGTCAATCCCAGCGGGCGCGACAAGACCGACGAGGCCCTCGTCTTCAACGCCGAGCCCCACCGCAAGATCAGCGCCGCCCTCAGTTGGCTCGCGGCCGAGGGCGGGGACGAGGAGCAGACCGACGGCATGGTCGCGACCGAGGCGATCCGGTTGATGGAGGAATACCGCGACCGACCGTTCTTTCTCGGGGTCGGCTTCTTCCGTCCCCATACGCCCTTCGTCGCGCCGAAGCGCTACTTCGACCTGCATCCGCTCGAGTCGATGCGCCTGCCCTACGCTCCTGCCGATGACCGCGACGACATTCCCACCGCCGCCTTCGCCCACAACAACCCCGTGCCGCACTACGGACTCGACGAGCCCACCCTGCTCCGCGCCCTCCAGGCCTACCATGCCTGCGTCTCCTTCATCGACGCGCAGGTGGGCCGGCTGCTCGCCGCGCTCGACGAGCTGGGCCTCGCCGGGCGCACCATCGTCGTCTTCTGGAGCGACCACGGCTACCATCTCGGCGAGCACGGCGGCATCTGGCAAAAGCGCACCCTTTTCGAGGAGTCGGCACGGGCTCCGCTGATCGTGCGGGTGCCGGGCGCGGAGGGCAATGGTCGGTCGTGCCGACGGGTCGTCGAGTTCGTCGACATCTATCCCACCGTGGCAGAGGCCGCCGGAGTCGGTCTGCCCGGGGATCTCGACGGGCGCAGCCTGCTGCCGCTGCTCCGGGATCCCCTCGCCGCGTGGGACGGGGCCGCCTTCACCCAGATCCTGCGTCCGACCGACGACCGGCTCGCCGCTCCGACGATGGGCCGCAGCCTGCGCACGGAGCGCTGGCGCTACACCGAGTGGAACGGCGGCGAGGCCGGCGTCGAACTCTACGACCACGCCAGCGACCCTCTCGAATTTCACAATCTCGCCATCGACCCCGACGACCGCGCCAAGGCGACGATGGAACGTCTGCGCGGCCGCTTCGAGGGGAAGGCCCGCGCGCTGCCGCCGGAGACACCCTTCGAACCCTCGCGGCTGTAGGAAACCGGCAGGAGCCCGCCGAAAAAAAACGGCCCACCGCCTGGCTTCACCGCACCAGCGCGAGGAGAGGGCGGAAGGGAAGCAGTCCGGTGCGCGAGAGCCCGCTGGCAAGCGCGGCGCCGAAGGGCTGGAGGAGCAGGCCCTGCAGCGCCATGGCGCAGGCGACCCTTCGCGAAAAGCGGCGACGCATCACCTCCCGCAGCCGGGCGACGGACTCGTCCCAGCCGCTCTCGCCGCAGCTCCAGGCAAGGAGGGGCTCGATCGCCGTCTCGGCGGCCTCGAACGCCATGCTCATGCCGTTGCCGGTGAGGGGCGGGATCATGCCGGCGGCGTCGCCGATGGCGCAGAGATCGTCTTGCGGCGTTCGCCAGCCGAGTTCGAATCCGGACACCCCGAGGAAAGAGGCGGAATCGGCCGCGGCATGCGAAAGCCGCTCGGCGAGTTCGGCGTTTCCCCCGGCGGCGAGGTAGTCGAAAAGGAGCGCGGGTCCGCGTCCGCTGCGCTGCCGGTCGAGGCGGAAGAGGGCGCAGACGTTGACCCTTCCGTTCTCCACCGGGGTGAGCCCGGCATAGCCGTTGCGGCCGAGATGCATCTCGAGGCCGTCGGAGAGATCGAGCCCCTGGAAATGGGCCTTGAGCCCGATCCAGGGACCGCGTTCGAGGCGGCGCCCGGCCGACCAGACGAGTCCGGGACGTGCCTCGCGCGGCAGCCGCGATCCCTCGAAAACGCGTCCGCCAATGCGCTCGAACTCTTCCTTGAGCCGCAGGTCGAGGCGGTGGCGCGAGACGGCGAGGGCCGGTTCGGGCAGTTCGAAGGCGAGCATCTGCCGGCCCATGCGGTGCCAAGTGCCGGAGCGGTGGCGAGCGGCGTCGGCGAAGGCGTCCTCGATCCCGAGTTCGGCGAGGGTCGCCGCGCTCACGCCGGAAATGAATTCTCCGCAGACGCGGTGCCGCGGGTAGCGGGCCGCCTCGTGCAGCGACACCGGGACCCCGCGGTTCCGCAGGGCATGGGCGAGCCCGAGGCCGGCCAGCCCGCCGCCGGCGATGACGACTTCCTTCATTTTCCGAGATGGGCCACGGTGCGGAGGGCGCCCCGCATCGTAGCCTTCTCCGTTACGCTCCAGCCCGATGGCAGGCCGAGGAAACGCGGCAGATCTCCGGGAACAAAGCCGGCGCGGATGCTGATCGGCATGTCGTGGCGGGTCACGTCGCCGACGAAAGGGAGGAGCGCGCCCGAAAGCACTAGAGCGCCGCAGGAACGGAGCGGTTCGACGAAAACGAGCAACCGGAAGCGCTGCGCGATTTCGCCGAGCCGCCGCAATGCCTCGCCTTCGAAGTGATGGAGGAAAAGGTTCGCCACGAGGATGCCGCCGGCGAGGCCCCGCTCCGGCGCGAAGAGGTCGCCCTCGGCCCAGCGGACCGCATCGGGCAGCGCCGGGGGGCGGGGGGCGAGGTCGCAGCCGAGGGTCGGCCCGATTTTGCCGAGGCGGGCCGTCAGGGCGCCGCTGCCGGCGCCGAGTTCGACGATGCCCTCGGCGGCGTGCTCGCGGTGGGCTGCAACCGTGCGCAGGATCCAGCGCTCGTTGCCCATGGCGAAGTTGACGAGGCGGAGGTCGCGCCGGCCCCGGCGCGCGCGGGGATCGTCGTGGGGGAGGGAGTCGAGCCACTCGGGCTCGACGCGGCGCGCCAGGGGGATCATCCGAGACGGGCGAGAGGGTTGTCGCGCCGGGCCAGCGGCAGCTCGACCCTGCGTCCTTCGCTGCGGTGCGATTCGAAGACGCCGAAGGTCATTTCGAGGATGGTGCGGCCGTCTTCGTCGGAACAGAGGGGTGGACGGTCCTCGGCGACGGAGGCGAGGAGATCGCGCACCGGCCCCCGATGCCCGCCAACGAAACGGCGGATCTCGTCGACGGGTTCGGGTTGGCCGGGACCGGCGCTGCTGACCGGCACCCAGCGGCGCTCGGCCGCGCCGGGCTGGAAGGGGCTGCCCTCCATGTAGTGAAAGAGTGGCTCGGCATCGCCCCGCAGGTCGATGACGCCCTCGGTGCCGACGAGCTGGAGACCGAAGCCGTTTTCCCGGGTGCCGGCACCGGCCAGCGAGTCGAAGTAGACGGGCACGCCGCTTTCGGTCTCGAAGCGGGCTCGCACCTCGTTGCCCGCGAGCGGCCCGACCCCTTCGGCGCCCTCGACCACGTCGGCGGCGGTGGCGGGGCGGCCGTCGTTCAGCAGGGTCGCGGAGCAGGCGAGGGGAGCTCCCGCAAAATAGTGGCAGAGGTTGAGCAGGTGCGATCCGAGCACCCAGAGGTCGAGGCCCCCTCCGCGCTGGTCCTCCTTGCCGCGGGCACGGATCTCGAGCCAGCGGCCGATGGCGCCCTCTTCGACCATTTTCGCCACCGTCGGGACGGCGGGGTGGTAGCGGTTGCGGTGCGCGAGGGCCAGCTTCGTTCCGGCCTCGCGGCAGGCGGCGACGATGGCGTCGGCCTCGGCGAGATCGCGGCAGAAGGGCTTTTCCACATAGAGGGCCTTGGCGCCCGACTCGACCGCCGCGAGGATCATGTCGTGGTGCTGGTCGACATGTCGCGGGCAGACCGCCACGACCTCGGGCTGCGCCGCCGCCAGCATTTTTCGGTAGTCGGCGTAGGCGTCGTCCGGTGCCAGCCCGAGCCGCTCGGCGGCCTTGGCCCGGCCTTCCTCGACCGGATCGGCGACGGCGACGACGCGCGTTTCCGGCAGCCCGAGCCAGACGGTGTCGAGGCCGTGGCCGTATCCCCCGCGGGCGGTGTCGCCGACGACGCCGACGGTCCAGATCCGGTCCCCCTCGGCGGCGGCGCTGGGGGGGGAGGAAAGGGCGGGCAGGGTCGGGGCGAGGGCGAGGCCCCCGAGAAATTGTCGTCTTGGCAGGGTAGGGTGGGTCATGGCAGGGCTGGG
>SLGN01000620.1 GCA_007123695.1 Verrucomicrobiales bacterium | reverse complement strand
CCTCCCGCGAGGATCTGGAGGGCCGCACCGCACGCCTCCTCGAACTGCTCGCCGGAAAATATCCCGAAGGACGCGCCGGTCGCACGGCGCGGATGCCCGAAATGCCCGGGCGGGTTCCGGCGGGGCTGCCCGCGAGCCTCCTCGACCGTCGCCCCGACCTTGCCGCCGCCGAGCGGCGCATCGCCTCGGCCGACCGTCGTCTGCTCGAGGCGAAGCGGTCCTTGCTCCCCGCCGTCAGTCTCACGAGCAATTTCGGGACCCTGAGCCAGGAGGTCGGCGACGTCCTCAGCGGAGACTTCACTGTCTGGGGCATCGCCGCGAACCTCGCGCAGCCGATTCTCCAAGGCGGGCGGCTCCGGGCCAACATCCGGCGCCGCGATGCCGAACTCGAGGCCGCCGCCGCCGAGTTCGAGCAGGCCGCTCTCACCGCCTTTTCCGAGGTGGAGAACGCCCTTGCCTCCGAAGCCTTTCTCGCGCGCCGCGTAGAAGCTCTCGCCGATGCCGCCCGGCTCGCCGAGGCCGCCTACCGACGGGCTCTCGAAGAGTTCCAGACCGGCACGGGCGACATCCTCACCGTGCTCGCCTCGCAGCAGCGGCTCTATGGCACGAAGTCGCAGCACCTCCAGGCGAAGCGCGAGCGTCTCGACAACCGCGTCGATCTCCACCTCGCCCTCGGGGGAGGCTTCCGTCCCCCCGCCGCACCGGAGGAAAAATCTCCGGACCCATGAAAGCCGCCTTGAAACGCTTCGCCCGCATCTTCGTCTCCCTCGGTTTCCTCGCCGTGGCCGCCGGAGTCTCGGCCCTTCTTTGGGCGACGAGACCGGTCGCCGAGCGGAAGCCGCCCGAAGAGACGCTCCCCGTCGTCGAGGTGATGGAGGTCCGTTTCGAGCCCGTCTCCTTCGACCTGCCCTCGCAGGGTGTCGTCGAGGCCCGGAGACGCTCCGAGCTCGCCGCCGAGGTGTCCGGTCGCGTCGTGGAGGTCAATCCCGCCTTCGAGGTGGGCATGCGGCTTGGCGAGGGCGAATGGCTCGTCCGCATCGATCCCACCGACTACCGGGCGGCATCCGCCGCCGCCGCCGCTTCTCTCGCCGACGCCGAGGCCGCCCTCGTCTCCGAGGAGGCCCGGGCCGAGCTGGCGCTGAGCGACTGGAGCCGCATGGGACGTGGCGGCGATCCGCCCGACCTGACCGTGCGCGGACCCCAGGTCCGCAGCGCCCGCGCCCAGGTCGTCTCGGCTGCGGCGGCGCTCGCCCGCGCCGAGACGGATCTCGCCCGATGCGAGGTGCGGGTGCCCTTCGACTGCATCGTCGCCGCGAAGCGCACCGAACTGGGGAGCTTCCTCGCGCCGGGATCGCCCGTCGGCGAGGTTTTCGCCACCGGCCCCTTCGAGGTGCGCCTGCCTCTGCCGGTCGACCGACTCCAGTTCGTCGATCTTGCCGACGGCGTTGGCACGCCGGGTGGCGTCGAGATCCATCTCTCGACCGGGTCCGGCAGCACGACCCTGCCCGCACGCATCGTCCGCACCGAAGGCGAGATCGACCGTTCGAGCCGCTCCGCCTTCCTAGTCGCCGAGATCGAGGGCACCGGCGAGGGCGCCGTCCCCGTGCAGCCGGGGCTCTTCGTGCGGGCGACAATTCGCGGTCGGACCGTGCCCGCGCTCGCGCGGGTGCCCTTCCCCGCCTTCGTCGATCTCGAGCGGGTCGCCGTCGTCGCGCCCGACGACACCCTCACGCTCCGGCGCGTCGAGGTGGTCTACCGCGAGGGCGAGACGGTCTACGTCTCCGGCGGGGTCGCCGAAGGCGACCGTCTCTGCCTCACCGAACTGCCCTCCATGATCGTCGGCCTCAAGGTCGATCCCGTGGAAGTCTCCTTTCCGGAATCCAGGACCGAGTCCGAGCCCTTGCTCGATCCCGGAACCGCACCGGCCAACCTCACTCCCAGCGTGCCGTGAAAGAGAAGAGCGAAGAAGAGAGCGAGAAGGGGCTCATCGCGTGGTTCTGCCGTCACCATGTGGCGGGGAACTTTCTCATGATCCTGCTCATCGTCCTCGGCCTCTCGACTTGGCCGAAGATCAAGAAGGAGATCTTCCCCGAAACGGCGATCGACGCCGTTCTCGTCAGCGTCGCCTATCCCAATGCGACTCCCGACGAGGTGGAAAAGGGCGTCATCATCCCCATCGAGGAGGCGATCCAGGACGTCGACGGCATCGATTCGATCCGCTCCGCCGCGACCCAGGGTCTCGCTTCCGTGACCGTCGAGGTCGAGAGTTCCTTCGACGTGCGCAACGTCATGGACGACGTCAAGACGAGGATCGATGCGATCCAGAACCTCTCCGAGAACGCCGAGAAGCCGATCCTTTCCGAGCTGCTCATCAAGGCGCAGGTGATGAGCATCGCGGTCTTCGCCGACACCGACGAAGCCACCCTGCGGGAACTCGCGGAACGCGTCCGGACCGGCCTGCTCACCTTCCGGGGAGGTCCCTCGCCGGTGACGCAGGCGACCCTCGCGGGAGTGCGCGAGTTCGAGATTTCCATCGAGGTGTCCGAGGCCGCCCTGCGGCGGCACGGCATCGGCTTCGACCAAGTCGCCGCGGCGGTGCGGGGCGCCTCCCTCGACCTGCCCGGCGGATCGGTGCGCACCGAGGGCGGCGAAGTCCTCATTCGCACCGAGGCACGCCGCTACCGCGCCGACGAGTTCGCCCCCATCGCCGTCATCACGCGGGGCGACGGCTCCCTCGTCCGGCTCGGCGACATCGCCACGATCCGCGACGGCTTCGAGGAGGACGAGGTCGAGACGCGCTTCAACCAGCGGCCCGCCATCCTCATCAACGTGTTCCGCACCGGCAACGAGGACACGCTCGAGATCGCCGAGACCGTGTCGAAATACGTCTACGACCACGCGCCGCGCATCCTTCCCGCCGGGGTCTCCCTCGAAATCTGGAAGGACGACTCGCGCTATCTCCAGGGGCGCCTCGACCTCCTCGCCCGCAACGGCCTCGTCGGACTCGGTCTCGTCACCATCGTCCTCGCCTTGTTCCTGCGCCCCAGCCTCGCTCTGCTCGTCGCGCTCGGCATCCCCGTCTCCTTCGCCGGCGCCATCTTCGCGATGCCCTACATGGGCATCTCCATCAACATGATCTCGCTCTTCGCCTTCATCCTCGTGCTGGGGATCGTCGTCGACGACGCCATCGTCGTGGGGGAGAACATCTACAGCCGCATCCGCCGGGGCGAGCATCCCCGTGTGGCCGCACCGCGCGGCGCCCGCGAGGTCGGCGTCGTCGTGACCTTCGGCGTTCTCACCACCATGATGGCCTTCACGCCCATGCTCGGCCTCAGCGGGGTCAGCGGCAAGATCTGGCCGAACATCCCGCTCATCGTCATTCCGACCCTCTTCTTTTCCCTGATCCAGTCCAAGCTCATCCTGCCTTCGCACCTCGCCCTCCTCAAGCCCGCCAGCGAGCAGGGAGCGCCCGGGCCGGTGCTGCGCTTCCAACGGATCTTCTCCCGTGGGCTGGAGAGCTTCGTGGACAGCTTCTACCGGCCCTTTCTCGCTTTCTGCCTGCGCAACCGCTATCCGGTGCTCGTCGCCTTCGTGTCGCTTCTCATGGTCAGTGCCGCCGCTGTGCGCACCGGCTGGATCCGCTTCCAGTTCTTCCCCGAGGTGGAGACCGACGTGGTCATCGCCAAGGTCAAGCTGGCGGAGGGCGTCTCCTTCGACCGCACCCGGGCCGCCGTGGCGGTGATCGAGGAAAAGGCCGCCGAACTGGACCGCCATTTCCGCGCCAAGGACGGCGGCTCGGTCATCCGCAACATGCTCGCGAGCGCCGGGTCGCAGCCTTTCGTCGAGGGAATGCAGGGGGTGGGCGATACGCCGCGCTCCACCAATCTCGGGGAGGTCACCCTCGAGCTCGTCGGATCGACCGAGCGGAATTTCCCCGCGAGCACGCTCGTCTCGAAATGGCGCGAGCTCGTCGGCCCCATCGCCGGGGCCGTCGAGCTGACCT
>SLGN01000334.1 GCA_007123695.1 Verrucomicrobiales bacterium | reverse complement strand
TCGACTTCGCCCCCGGCGGCGAGAGCGGCCTGCCCATCTCCGACCTCTTTCCCCACCTGCGGCGGCACTGCGCCGACGATCTCGCGGTGGTTCGCTCCATGACCAGTCCGGTCAACGAGCACGCCCAGGGCAATTTCTTCTTCCACACCGGCTTCCCCTTCATCGGGCATCCCTCGGCGGGGGCCTGGACCAGCTACGGACTGGGGTCGGAGAACGAGAACCTGCCCGGCTACGTCGTCCTCAAGAGCGGCGAGGCCGCGCCGCCCCATGGCGGAGTGGGCCAATGGGGCAGCGCCTTTCTCCCCGCGCAGCACCAGGCTTCGATCCTCAGGGTCGATGCCGCCGAGCCTGTCGCCAACATCCGCCCGCGCGAGCGCGACGCGCTGCAGCGCGCCCGTCTCGGGTTCATCGACGCCATCGACCGCGGCTTCGCCACCGCCACGGGCGGAGACGGCGCCGTCGAGGCCGCGATCCGCAACTACGAGACTGCCTACCGCATGCAGTCCGCCGTGCCCGAGCTCTGCGACCTCCGTGGCGAGACCGCCTCGACCCGGCGCCTCTACGGCTTTGAGTCCGCCAATCCGATGACGCGGGCCTACGGCCACCAGGCCCTCCTCGCCCGCCGCCTCGTCGAGCGCGGGGTGCGCTTCGTCGAGCTCACCTGCCTGCCGCAGAAGCCCGGCGGCGGCCAGGCCCCCAATCCCTGGGACCAGCACGGTGGCCTCGAGTCGGGCCACCGCGCCATGGCCGAACAGGTCGACCAGCCCATCGCCGGCCTGCTCCTCGACCTGAAGCAGCGCGGACTCCTCGACGAGACCCTCGTGGTCTGGGCCGGCGAGTTCGGTCGCACTCCCTTCTCCCAGGGCAGCGACGGGCGCGACCACAACCCCTTCGGCTTCAGCATCTGGCTCGCAGGAGGCGGCATCCGCGGCGGTCTCGTCCACGGCGCGACTGACGAGTTCGGCTACCACGTCGTCGAAGGCCGCACCGACGTCTTCGACCTCTGGGCCACCGTGCTCCACCTGATGGGCCTCGACCACGAGCGTCTCACCTTCCGCCACGCCGGCCGCGACGTCCGCCTCACCGACGTCCACGGCCATGTCTGGCACCACCTCTTTTCAACAGGCTCCTGACCCTCCGGTACCGTCCACCATCCACTTCGCCCACCTCGCCCAGAGAATCGCACTTTGTCGAATCCGTCGTTGACAAATCCGGATCCTCCCGTTTAGTCCCCGCTCCACCTGAATTTCCGCCCACCATGGCAGTCCCGAAAAGAAAAACGTCCAAGATGAAGAAGCGCCTGCGCCGCACCGGTCAGCGGTGGCGTGCGCGCAAGCTCAACGTCTGCCCCGAGTGCGGCAGCGCCGCTCCCTCGCACACCGCCTGCCCCAGCTGCGGCTACTACAAAGGCCGGCAGGTTCTCACCGTCGAGGAGTTCTAGGCGACATCTGCGAGCTTTCGCCTTCCGTCTGCCACCTTCGCCGCTGTCGGCGACCTTTCGGGAAGTCACCTCCGCCGGGGTGACTTCTTGCTTTTCGGGGTTGCGCGAAGGCGTCGCCTGCTCCTAGGTTGCGGACTGCTTTCCCCCGATGAGAATCGCTCTGGACGTGATGGGCGGCGACCATGCCCCCGAGGCCATCGTGGAGGGCGCGATCGAGGCTCTCGGAGCCTTCGGACGCGACCTCGACAAGCTCCTGCTCGTCGGCGACGAAACGCGGGTCAAGGCCGAACTCGACCGGCGCTCCTTCAGCCATCCCAAGGTCGAGATCGTCCACGCCTCCGAGGTGGTGACGATGCACGACTCGGCCGTGAAGTCCGTGCGGGAAAAAAAGCAGTCGTCCATCAGCGTGGCGGCCGAGCTCGTCAAGAGCGGCGAGGCCGAGGCCCTCGTCAGCGCCGGCAACACGGGGGCCGTCGTCGCGGCCGCGACGATCAAATGGCGGCACATCCCCGGGGTGGAGCGCTCCGGAATCGCCTCGCCCCTGCCCAACGAGCACGGCCCCTGCAACATCATGGACGCGGGCGCGAACATCGACGCCCGCCCCTCCCACCTGCTCGGCTACGCCATCATGGGCAGCGTCTACGCCCGGCACGTGCAGGGAAAGGAGAACCCCGTCGTCGGGCTCATGTCCGTGGGCGAGGAGGACAGCAAGGGCACCGACTTCACCCGCGAAGTCTTCGAGCTGCTCCGCTCCACCGAACTGAACTTCCGCGGCAACGTCGAGGGCCACGACCTCTTCGAGAGCAAGATCGACGTGGTCGTCTGCGACGGCTTCGTCGGCAACGTCATCCTCAAGTCCTGCGAGGCCACCGCCAAGGCCATGTTCAAGTGGCTCAAGCAGGAGATCAGCGCCAACCCCATCCGCAAGATCGGCGCCCTCATCGCCAAGGACGCCTTCCGCGCGGTGAAGGAACGCGGCAACTACGAGACCTACGGCGGCAGCCCGCTCCTCGGAGTCAACGGAGTCTGCATCATCGGCCACGGGTCGAGCTCGGCCCTCGCCGTCCGCAACGCCCTCCGCGTCGCCGCCGAATCGGTCAAGCACCACGTCAATCCCCACATCGAGGAGGAAATGGCGCGCTACTCCGAGCTGATCTACTGAAACCCGTCCACCCCGCCGATCCACCGAGCCCGCCCCTTCCTCCGCTCCGGAACCCATGTCCGCCAACGGCCCCAGCCTCCCTCTTCCCGTCCGCATCGCCGGCACCGGCAGCTACCTGCCCGAACGCGTCCTGAGCAACGGCGAGCTCGAGAAGATGGTCGAGACCTCCGACGAGTGGATCGCCGCCCGCACCGGGATCCGCGAGCGCCGCATCGCGGCCGAGGGAGAGTTCACCAGCCACATGGCGAGCGAGGCGGCGCGGCGAGCCTTGGAGCAGTCGGGCGTGCCCGCCTCCGAGATCGAGCTGATCATCGTCGCGACGATCACCCCCGACACCCTCACCCCGGCCACGGCCTGCTACGTGCAGCAGCAGATCGGGGCGCTCCGCGCCGTCGCCTTCGACGTCTCCGCGGCCTGTTCGGGCTTCCTCTACGCAATGGAGCTGGCGCGCCACGCCGTGGGCGCCGGAGCCTTCCGCAACGCCCTCATCGTCGGTGCGGAAAAGCTCAGCGCCTTCGTCGACTGGAGCGACCGCAACACCTGCGTCCTCTTCGGCGACGGGGCCGGCGCCGCCGTGCTGGTGCCGTCGACCAACGGCGGCGGCCGCATCCTCGCCACCACCCTCGGCACCGACGGCGCCCAGGCCGAGTTGCTCAACATCCCCGGCGGCGGCTCCGCCTGCCCCGCCCCGCCCGGAGGCGCCGCGCCGCGGCCCGCGGTGCTCGCGATGCAGGGACGCGAGGTCTTCAAGCACGCCGTCAACGCGATGCGCCAGGCCGCCATCGACGGGATCGCGGCGGCCGGGCTCGACATCGGCGACATCGACCTCATCATCCCCCACCAGGCGAACCTCCGCATCATCGACGCCATCGTCGAGCGGCTCGACTTCCGCCGCGAGAACGTATTCATCAACCTCGACCGCTACGGCAACACCTCGGCCGCCGCCGTCGCCATCGCCCTCGACGAGGCGAACCGCCAGGGCCGCGTCGCGCCGGGCGACCGCATCCTGCTGGTCGCGTTCGGCGCCGGGCTCACCTGGGCCAGCGCCGTTGTCGAATGGTAGCAATTCCGAGCGCCGGGAAGGCGTCGCTTGTCGAAGGTCCCGTCGCACGATGATCCACCTCGCCGAGACCAGCTTCCACTTCGCCCAGCCCTGGGCGCTGCTCCTGCTGCTGCTCGTTCCGCTGCTCGCCACCCTGCGCTCGCGGTCGGGACGCGAGGGAGCCGTCGTCTTTTCCTCGCTCCACATCCTCGGGCGCCTCGGCCGCGTCTCGCGGGGGCGGTCGGGGGGCTTCCGGCTCGCCGCCATTTTTCTCGCCCTTTCCTGTTTGATCGTCGCGCTGGCCCGGCCCCAGTGGATCGACCGCATCGAGGAGATCTCCGAGAGCGGGGTGGAGATCATCCTCGCC
>SLGN01000029.1 GCA_007123695.1 Verrucomicrobiales bacterium | reverse complement strand
GGGGCCTCCCGGTTGCCGATTCCCAGCGGATGGACCTCGAGCTCGGGCTTGTCGTCGAGCACGAGCACGAAGCCGTTGCGGCCGGCGACGTAGATCTTGCCGTCGCCGGCGATGGGCGAGGCGTAGTAGTCGCCGAAGTTGCGGAGGCGGGTGCGGTCCCACACCGTCTCGCCGGTGGTGGCGTCGAAGCAGCTCGAGACGCCGCCCGACTTCACCACGTGGATGCGGTTGTTGTAGACCAGCGGCGAGGAGAGGTTCGAGGGCGATTTGTTGTCGAGGTTGAAGACGACGTGGGTCTCGGTGACGTCGCCGCTGCCGCCGGCCCGCACCGCCTGGATCGTGTTGCCCCCGGCGGCCTGGTTGTTCTCGTGCTGGAAGGCGGTGTCGATCTCGGTCTCGTCGATCACGCCGTCGCCGTTCTTGTCCGAAGCGTCGAAGCGCTCGAGGAATTCCTTGGGCATCTCGTCGCGGGAAAGCTTGCCGTCCTGGTTGGTGTCGAGCCATTCGAGCAGGGCGAACTTGAGCGTGCGGGTCGAGTCGCCGTAGCTCTGCACCGCCACGTAGACGAGATCGTCGCGGACCACCGGCGAGGTCATGATCGTGCGCAGCAGGCTCGCGCTGGACCAGAGCTCGGATCCGGTCGCGGGGTCGTAGCCGATCAGCTTGCCCGAGCCGGCCACGACCAGGTCGGTGCGGCCGGCGGCTTCGCAGAAGACGGGCAGGGAGTAGCCCGCCAGCATCTCGGTGCGCGGCGTTTTCCAGACCCGCTCCCCGGTGGCGGCGTCGAGGCAGAGGAGGAACGAGTTGAGGTCGTCGTCCTGCGCGAAGTAGAGGCGGCCGTCGCGGAGCACCGGAGACGCCCCCGGACCCCAGTCCATGAGGTAGGCGGGCATGGGCAGGGGATGTTTCCAGACCTCGTCCCCGGTGGCGGCGTCGAAGGCGAGGAGCCCGTGGGTGCTGAAGTAGACGTAGACCCGCTCGGCGTCGGCCGCCGGGGTGGAGGAGGCGTGGCTGTTGGGCGGGGTGATGCGCGGCAGCTCGCCGGCGGGCAGCTCGCGCCGCCACAGCTCCTTGCCGGTGGCGGCCTCGTGGCAGAAGACGGCGAAAGTGTCCCCGCCGACGAGGGCGGTGTTGAAGACACGGCCGCCGACGACGACGGGCGAGGCGATCCCGTCGCCGAGCTCGGCCTGCCAGAGCACCCCCGACTCGTGCGAGAACTCGGTCGGGAGCGGTTCGGTGCCGGAGTAGACGCCGCTGCCGTTGACCCCGCGGAACTGGGGCCAGTCGTCGGCGGCGGCGGGCGGAGCGCAGAGGAGCGCGACCGGCACGAAGACGGAGAGGAGAAGGAGTCGGGGCCTTGCGTTGGCGTTCTTCATGACCCTGCATTGAAGCAAAGCCCGCCCCGCCCGGCGAGGCTAGGAGGAGGCACGATCGCGGCATTGTTCCCGACCGCGAAGGCCGCTCCCCCGTCGTCGAAGGCGGTCGCTTTGTCGGCGAGCTCTTCGGGTGAGGGCTCTTCGGGTGAGGTAAGGGGGCGCCCTCAGCCCTCTTCAGTCCGAGCTGTCGCCTAGAGGCGACACACCTAGAGGTTGGCGGTTCCTTTGCAATCGGGGTAATTCGTGCAGCCCCAGAACTGGCTGCCTTGGTTTTTGCCGCTCTTGGCAGTGCGCAGGGCCATCAGGTCACCGCATTGCGGGCATGGAGGTGGCTTTTGATCGGTCGAATCCGACGGATTGGCTTGGTCTTTTCGCCTCTTTCGCAGCCGTTCCGTGGCCAGTTGCTCGGAATAGCCGCCGCCCTCCACAAAAGCCGTCTCCAGGGCCGCGATTTGCTGGTCGAGCAGGTAGTTCGCCTGGTGGATCAGGCAGATGATCGCATTCGCGCGGATCGCGGGGTCAGCGTGGTCGAGCCAGGGGCTGTAGAGTTCCCAGCGTTGTGTGTCTGTCAGATCGGTGAGATTGGTCGGATCGATGGGATCTTTTTTCCATGTCCTCGGCACCGAGCGCACCTTGCTGGCCTCCGGGCTGTCCGGAGCCCACAGTGCCAGGCGGCGGTGGCGCAGGTAATCCTCGTAATCGAGAAGCAGCTCTTCCAAACTGGCGCGGGCCACATTCACCAAGCGCAGCTCGGTCTGCGAGCTGGTTGCCGCGCAGCGGCTGCCCTCGGCGATGTTCTGTCGGCCTGACCGCGCCGCCTGCACCATCTGATCGACCGTGCGCGAGCGACGGTCGAGGAACTTTTCGCAGAACCAGTAGGTGGCGTCGTAGACAAGCGTCGCAGTCTGAAAGCTCGCGGTCTTGCGGTAGCCGCCGCTTGGGCGGAGCTTTTTTCGCGGACTGTGTTCGGGATCGCTCATGGGATATCCTATACCAGATCAGCCAGATCCGGCCACTCAACCGGATCCGTCGGATCCCTTCGCTTTTCTCGCAAGCTTGGCTTGCCGCTCCTCCCGGATGCGGGAGAGGAGGGGGGGAGGCGGGCTCGTCGGTGGGGTCTTGCCTGCCTGCCGGCAGGCAGGGGGGACGGGTTGGCCGGTGAAGGCCTTTTTCGGGATGGACTGGCGCAGGGCCTCGCTGCGCTTCAGCGCGGCGTCGATCTCCCGCTCGTTCTGCTCGATCACCTCGAATTGCTCGTCGAACAGGCAGAGGATTTCCCGTTGCTCGGGGAGGCGCATGGCCGACGCGAAAATCATTCGGTTTCCTCTTCAAGTTCGAGCTCCTCAGGCCCAGCAGGAGAAGCTTGGGTCATCTTGCCCATGGCCTGGTGGTGGGCGTTGCGTTAGAGGGTCTCACGACCTTCTTTGCGGGATGGAACTGCGTTCGGGAATGAAGCAGGCGAGAAGGTCGGGCCGTGCTGGAATCCAACGTAGAGAGCTGTATGGCTACTTCGTCCCGTCCTTCGCCGCGGCCCGGCGGATGGCGCCGGGGGTCTCTCCGGTGGCGGACTTCACGACCTGACCGAGATATTCCTGGTGGCGGAAGCCGCAGATTTCGGCGACTTCGGCGAGGGGCAGGTCGCTCGAGCGGATCAGGAGCAGGGCACGCTCGACGCGCCGCGCGAGGATGAATTCGCGCACCGACTGGCCCGTCGCCTCGCGGAAGCGCTTCTGAAAGAGCGTCCGCGAGAGCCCGGCGGCCCGCGAGATGGAGTCGTTGGTGATGCCTTCGCCGAGATGCTCGCGGATGAAGCGCACCCCTTTGGCCACCTGGGGATCGGCGATGGCGCGCTGGTTCGACGACTCGCGCTCGACGAGTCCGTTGGGCCGCACGAGGATGGGCTCGCCAGGCGGCGCCGTCCCGCCGAGGAGCGCGTCGAGGAGTCGCGCGGCCTCGTAGCCGACTTGGAAGTGTCCTCCCCGAACGCTGCTCAGGGGCGGGGCGCTGATTTCGCAAAGGGCGGTGTCGTTGTCGACGCCGACCACGGCGATCTCTTCGGGAACCGAGAGCCCTTCGGAGAGGCAGGCCTCGAGCAGTTCGAGCCCCCGCTGGTCGCTGCACACCATCGTCGCGACGGGCTTGGGCAGGCCCCGCAGCCAGTCCTGG
Organism: Verrucomicrobiales bacterium; assembly: GCA_007123695.1. Taxonomy (GTDB): domain Bacteria; phylum Verrucomicrobiota; class Verrucomicrobiia; order Verrucomicrobiales; family DEV007; genus Arctic95D-9. The sequence goes on along the minus strand of SLGN01000029.1, from coordinate 489 downwards.
AGCTGGCGGAAGGTGTCGCCCCGGGTTCCGGCGGAGCGCCGCGGCGTCTCCAGCAGCGAAAAGCTCTTGGCTCCGCGGCAGGCTTCGCGGTAGGCGGCGGCGCGGCGCTCGGACCAGTTTTCCCCGGCGATGCCGTAGAAGGCGTAGTGGACGAAGTCGCGCGATCGGAAGTGGCGTGCGACGAGCCGGGCGATGGCGGCGTCGTCGACGTGGACGAGGGGAAAGCGGTTGCGGCAGACGCCGAGGACATCGACGACGGGCAGTCCGAGGTTCTCGAGCCGTTCGCGGGTCGCGGCGTTCTGGATTCGGGCGATGACCGCGTCGCCCTGCCAGCTTTCCATCCAGCCGGGGAAGGCTTCGGGCAGCCCTCCGGCCGCGTGGAAAAGCTGCCAGTCGCCCGTCTCGCGGGCGTACCGCGCGATCCCCCGGAGAATCTCCCGCCCCGATCCCAGAGATGTCTCGACGAGGAGCGCAACGCGTTTGCGGGAG
>SLGN01000388.1 GCA_007123695.1 Verrucomicrobiales bacterium | reverse complement strand
GACGCGCGAAACGCAGTGATAATAGGCCCTGCCCTGACCCGCGGGAGCGATGATACGATGTTGGCTCATGGTGGTCGGAATATGACTCGCCACATTCTCGCCCACTAACGACAAGACGCAAGTAAAAAGACTTCCTATTATTTGGATTTTCCTATTATTTGGATTTTTGTGGGTTGTAGGGGGACGGCTTGTTGCGGTGAGCTGGCTTGTCGGCTATGATCTGCTACCCCCAGCATGGTTTTCCATACTTTCCGACTCCTGGCCGCAGCTCTCGGCCTCGCTTCTCCGCTCGTCGCGTTTTCGGCGGCGGGGGCGGAGGACCGGGTATCGTTTCTCGGCACCATCAAGCCGCTTCTTCGGGAGAAGTGCGTACATTGCCACAATCGACGCACTCTGCCCGACAGGATCAGCCTTGAGACCCGCGATCTCGCCTTCACGAAGACTCCGACCGGTCAGCCTGTCATCGTGCCCGGCAAACCGGACGAGAGCCTGCTGGTCATTTCGCTGGAGAGGCACATCTTCCACGAGAACACGATGCCGATGGTGGGGCCGCGCCCCAGCGCCGAAGAGATCGCCTCGGTGCGGCGATGGATCGAGGAAGGGGCACGCTGGCCAAGGGGGCCGGTCGGTCGCATTCGCCCGTCCTTCCGCCTGTAGCGGAGAAATCCGTAAAACCCGAAAGGATTGCCGACGTGCTCCGCCGCCACGCCACATTTTTGCTAGCCTCGGTTCTCGCAGCGTGCTTCCTCGTCGGCTGCGAGACTCTGGATTTTGCGGGCATCGCAAAAAGCAATCCGGAGCCGGAGGACTGCGCTCCGGAATGCCCTGTCCCCGGATACACCCGCAGCGGCGAGACCTTCGGCGGGACCATGTCGTGGTACAGCGTCAGGACAAACGGGGGCACCAAGACCGCGAGCGGAGAACGTTTTTCCGACGATGCCGAGACTGCGGCGCACCGAACCCTGCCCTTCGGCACGCTCGTAGAGGTGACGAACCTTTCCAACGAGGAGTCCGTGGTGCTGAAGATCAACGACCGCGGCCCTTTCAAGCACGGGCGGGTTCTCGATGTCTCCATCGGTGCGGCGAAACGGCTTGGCTTTGAAAAACAGGGCCTTTCCGAGTGCAGGGTCGAAGTGCTGAAGCCTCTGCCCGAGGGGGATGCCGAAGAGGAGAGGCCGGATTCGGAGGCGACTGTCGCCGAAGCGCGCGGCGGTGCGGATCCCTCCGCTTTATCCAGACTTTTCACCTTCGCGCCGGTGAAGACCGCATCGCCTCGAGCGTTGGGTGCCTCGGGGGCATCGGAAGCCGATGCCGATTCCGGAGGTGGCGATGGGGGGCGGGACGATGGGGCGGACGCCGAAGTTGGCGAGGGGGGATAAATGCGAGGCGACCGCGTTCTTGCGCGTCTTGTCAAAAAAAGGGTTTTTTCACCACTTCGGCACGGTAGGATTTTCCCCTGATCGAAAGTAGCAAGGCCGTTCCCGGCACGGCGAGCGGGGGGGGCAGGTAGGTAAGACCGATGCCGATGCCCAGGCTCGGCGAGAGCGAACCGCTCGTCAGTTCGCCGAGGGTTTCTCCGGAGACGGAAAGAACCGTGTAGCCGGCACGGGGTGGGGGACCTTTTTCCAGCAGTTGCAAGGCAGCGAGCCGAGATGGAGGCCCACCGCGCGCTTGTTCGACAAGGGCGTCGCGACCGATGAAGCCGCCCGGCTTGTCGAGCTTGACAAAGCGTGCCAGACCGGCTTCGAGCGGGGTTCGGTCTTCGCGCAGGTCACTGCCGTTGAGAGGATAGCATTTCTCGAGCCGGAGAGTGTCGCGGGCCCCGAGACCGCAAGGGGTCGCCCCGGCGCCGAGGATCCGATCAAACCATGCGCTCAGTGATTCCCTCGGCGCGAAAAGTTCGAAGCCGTCTTCGCCGGTGTAGCCTGTGCGGCAGAGGACGAGACCGTCTCGAAACTCGGCGCCGTTGCGCCGCGGCAGCGGCATTTCGGGCGCGACCCGTCGCCACAGCGCCGCGCTGCCGGGCCCCTGGATGGCAAGGGCGCCGAAGTGCTCGCTGCGGTCGGCGAAAACGATCCCGTCGCCGGGACGGGCCAGCAACCACTCTCGGTCGCGCCCGATACGGGCTGCGTTGACGACCAGGAAGAAGCGCTCCTTTCCCGTTCGGTAGACGATCAGGTCGTCGATCACCCCGCCCGCATCGTTGAGCATCAGAGTGTATTGGCCCGTCCCGTAGGCGAGGGCGGCGACCTCGTTGGTGAACAGCGAATCGAGCCAAGCGACCGCTCCGGGGCCCGAGACTTCGAATTCTCCCATGTGGGAAATGTCGAAGACGCCCGTGCCCGAGCGCACGACGAGGTGCTCGGCCACGATGCCTTGATACTGGATCGGCATTTCCCATCCGGCGAACGGAGCCATGCGGGCGCCGAGTGCGAGGTGGCGTTCGTGCAGGGGAGAGCGTTGCATGGAGACAGCATTCTCCGGCGACGGGGCGAAGTCAACGGGAGCGAGATTGCGATTGGCAAAGCGGTTTCCGTGCGGTTTCATAGGGGAAATCCGAGGCACTCTTCGCCGACGATCCTGAACCCAATCTCCAACGTCCGTCCATGCTACCCGAAGTCGAGAAGCTCCTGCGCGTCCAGCACCACGACCAGAAGGTCAAGTCCATCGACAAGGAACTGGCCGGAATCCCGCTCGAATCCGAGGATATTCAAGAACGGCTCGTTGCCGAACGAGAGGCCTTGGAGGCGGCGAAGGCCGCCATGCAGCACACCGAAGTCGCAATCAAGAGCCTCGAGCTCGACGTGGCTACCCGGCGCGAGAGCATCGGAAAGCTAAAGGTGCAGCAGTTCGAAACGCGAAAGAACGAGGAGTATCAGCGCATGGGCGGGGAGATCGAGCGCTACCAAGCCGAGATTGCCGGTCTCGAGGACCGCGAGATCGAGCTGATGGAAAAGGCCGAGGAACAGCGCGCCGCCTTCGAGGCCGCGCGCGGTGCCTTCGCCGAAAGCGAGGCGTCGGTGAAGGAGGAACTCGAGGACCTCGACGCCCTCGCCGAGAAGCTGCGCCAGGACCGCGAGGCCGAGCAGGGGGAACGGGCCCGGCACGCCGCAGCGGTGGAGGAAGATGTTCTCGAGACCTACGAGAGGCTATTCAAATCGAAAAACGGTGTCGCCGTGGTCGGTCTCGTGGACGAAGTCTGCCAAGGCTGCCACATGAAGGTGGTGCGCTCCACCGTCGTCGAGGTGAAAGCGGAGAAGCGGATCGCCCACTGCGAAAACTGCGGACGCATTCTCTACTGGTGGACCGACGACTCCGTCGGCAAGGATCTCGGTGAATATTGAGTCCGCCAGGATCGAAGTTCTTTCGTATCCGCAGATGAAGGCCCGCGGCACCCTTATCCGCAGGTTTCCCCTTACGGAGACGAGCCTCGTCGTCCATTGGTGCACCCTTGAGGGGGGGATTCTCAAGACGGTGGCGAAGGGCGCGCGGCGGCCCAAGAGTCCCTTCGCCGGGCGGCTCGACCTCTTCTACCGGTGCGAGCTGGAAATTCATCCGGCCCGCGGGGGCGACCTGCACCTGCTCAAGGACCTCGTCGTCGAGCGTCCCCGCCTCGGGCTGCGGCGCAACTACCTCCAGACCCTCGCAGCGTCGTATTTCGTGAAGCTCGTTTCGCTCGTCGCCGAGGACGGCACGCCGGTGCCCGAACTCGCCGACTTGCTTGACCGAGGGCTCGACTATCTCGACAGAGAGGACGCCAACGCAAAGGCGGTGCGCCATTTCGAACGGCAGCTTGCGGGCTTTCTGGGCGTGGCCGAGGCGCGGGTGGAAGCGGCCCGTTCCATCGAGCACCATTTCGGCAGGCTCCCCCGACAGCGCGAGGAGCTCATGGCGAAATGGCTTTGATCCGGGGGTTTTGTGGAGGGCGACTAGTGCATCGTTCTATAAATAACTGTGCAAAAAGAGCTGAGTGTGCTATGATCCAGTCATGGCTCGCATCGCTCAACCCCTTTTGCTGCAACCGGATCAAGTTCGTCATCTTGAATCCTT
>SLGN01000409.1 GCA_007123695.1 Verrucomicrobiales bacterium | reverse complement strand
GGCGATGGCGAAGGTCTCCGCCCGCGACCTTGCCGATATCCAGTTCGCCCAAGCTCAGATCCGTCGTTTTGCGGAAGCCCAGCGCGCCACCATGACCGATCTCGAGGTCGAAACGCTCCCCGGCGTGATCCTCGGCCACAAGACCATCCCCGTGCCATCGGTCGGTTGCTATGTGCCTGGCGGCAAGTTCCCGATGGTGGCATCGGCCCACATGTCCGTGTTGACCGCATCCGTGGCTGGCGTGCCGCGGATCGTCGCTGCGGCTCCGCCCCAAAACGGCGCTCCGCATCCGGCGATTGTCGCGGCCATGCACCTGGGTGGCGCGCACGAGATCTACGTCTTGGGGGGGATGCAGGCGATCGGCGCGATGGCCTTGGGAACGGCGACGATTGATCCGGTGGACATGATCGTGGGTCCCGGCAACGCCTTTGTGGCCGAGGCCAAGCGCCAGCTCTTCGGCCGCGTCGGCATCGACCTCCTCGCCGGACCGACCGAGACGCTGGTCATCGCGGACGACACCGTCGACGCCGAACTCTGCGCGACCGATCTCCTCGGCCAGGCCGAGCATGGCTACAACTCGCCCGCCATCCTGCTGACCAATTCCTCCCAACTAGCCCACGCGACCCTCGCGGAGATTGATCGGATTCTCGACATCCTGCCCACGGCCGAAACCGCGCGGGCCTCGTGGCAGGACTACGGCGCCGTGATCCTCTGCGACACCTACGAGGAAATGCTCGCCACGGCCGACGAGCTCGCGTCCGAGCACGTGCAGGTCATGACCGACCGCGACGACTGGTTCCTGGAAAACATGACCTGCTACGGGGCCTTGTTTCTCGGTCCGCGAACTCATGTGGCCAACGGCGACAAGGTGATCGGGACCAACCACACGCTGCCGACGAGAAGGGCGGGGCGCTACACCGGCGGGCTCTGGGTCGGCAAGTTCCTGAAGACCCACACCTACCAGAAGGTTCTCACCGACGAGGCCGCCGCCTTGATCGGCAAATACGGCTCGCGGCTCTGCCTGCTCGAAGGCTTCGTGGGCCACGCCGAGCAGTGCAATCTGCGCGTCCGCCGCTATGGGGGCGAGGAGGTGGCCTACGGCGCCGCCGCCGAGTGAAGCCGCCGGTTTCCTGAAGTGTTTTTCCACCTGCCTTCCGATCCGAAAACCCCAACCCATCGCAGCCGCCATGTCGATAGAGATCTATTTCTCCAAACCCCAGGGCAAAATCCCCAACAACCGCTTCCCCCTCCTCGTCCACCGCAACGCCGTCCCCGGCGGCGGGGCCGAGGCGATCAAAACGAGGTTCCGCGGAAACGGCTGGTCCAACAACTGGGACTACCCCGGCGTCTACCCCTACGCGCACTTCCATTCCACCTCCCACGAGTGCCTCGGCTGCGCCAAGGGCTGGATGGAGCTCAGTCTGTCCGTCGGGGAAGGCGGCTGGACCCGGCTGCGCATCAACCAGGGCGACGTGATCGTGATCCCGGCCGGAGTCAGCCACGAGATGGTCGATCAATCGGACGACCTCCATGTTTGCGGCGGCTACCCGGACGGACGCGACTGGGACGACATCGAGGAGGCCTTCCTCAGCGACGAGGACTACAAGCGCGCCTGCAAGCGCATCATGATGCTGCCCATTCCCGACCGGGATCCCGCGACGGGCGAACCCATGCCGGAATGGCACGCCGCCCCGTCATCGGTGGACGGAGGTTGGAATGACTGGCGCACCAGTCTCGACGCCAGGTCCGCAAAAATCGAAACCGCATGAAAAATGGAAACCACATGAAACCCATCCTCGCCCTCATTGCCGCGCTCGTTGCCTCGCTCCCCGTCCTCCTGCCCGCCGCCGACCTCTTCGACCGATCCAACCTCGCCGCCTGGTGCATCGTGCCTTTCGACGGCGAGAAACGAGGCCCCGAGGAGCGGGCCGCGATGCTCAAAGACATCGGCATCACGAAGTTCGTCTACGACTACCGGCCCGAGCACATCCCGCAGTGGGATGAGGAAATGGAGGCCCTCGAGAAGCACGGCATCGAGCTGCTGGGCTGGTGGTTCCCGACCGTGCTGAACGACCGCGCGCGGGATGCGCTGGAGCTGTTCCAACGCCACGGCGTCACGCCGCAGCTCTGGGTCAGCGGCGGCGGCAGCGAATCCATCGACGCGGAAAACGAAGCCGACCAGCAGGCCCGCATCGCCCGCGAGATCGAGCGCCTCACGCCCATCTGCGAGGCGGCGGCCGCGCAGGGGCTCACCGTGGGGCTCTACAACCATGGCGGCTGGTTCGGCGAGCCGGAGAACGCCGTGGCCATCGTCGAAGCCCTCCAGTCCCGCGGCATCGAGAATGTCGGCATCGTCTACAACCTCCACCACGGCCACGGGCATCTCGACCGGCTCCCGGCGGCGATCGAGCTGATGCGGCCGCATCTGCTCTGCTTCAACCTCAACGGAATGGACGTCGCGGGCGACGAAAAAGGCCGCAAGATCCTCCCGCTCGGCGTCGGCACCGAGGATGTCAGAGTGCTGCGCATCCTCCGCGAGAGCGGCTACGACGGCCCCGTCGGCATTCTCAACCACACCCAGGAAGACGCCGAAGGCCGCCTCCTCGACAACCTCGACGGCCTCCGCTGGATCCTACCCCAGTTCGACGGCAACAAACCGGGCGCGAAACCGGACTACCGCACCTGGAGCGAGACGGCTGCCAGCGAGGTCGCCGCTCCCCCTTCCGGACAGGCCGCGCCCCCCTCGCCCGCCCTGCGCCCCGCCGTCGGCGTGCCTTCGCTCAGTCCGGCCTTCGGCAAGGCTCTCTCTGGCGGGCTGCCGTTGCCGGGCAACTCGGACTACCACAACCTGCCCTTCACCATCGAATGCCGCGCCAAGCTCCACAGCAAAGACCGCTTCAACATCCTCGTGGCCTGCAATCCCAAGTCCGCCGACACCCATTGGGAGCTCTACACCCACGCGGGGCGCGGCACCCTCGCGCTCTACCTGCCGGGGCGCGGCGGCGACTTCGACTCGGGGGTGGACATCTGCGACGGCGAGTGGCACGACCTGCTCGCCAGCGTCGATGAAAACCATGTCCGCATCTGGGTGAACGGCGAAATGGTGCTGGAGAAGCCCACCGGCAAGCTGCCCGCGACCGTGCGCCACGCCGGGGTCGAGTCCTTCGCCATCGGACGCCTCGTCGAGGGCCGGATCGGCTGCGACGGCCTGATCGACGACGTGCGCCTTTCCCGCGGGGTGATGGAGCCCCAGCCGAGCGAGGTCCCGCTCCAGCGGCTCGAAAACACCCTCGGCCTCTGGGACTTCGACGATCTCGAGCCCGCCGCCCCGCCTCAGGCAGCAGCGCCCGCGCCCGCGCCCGCCGCCTTCTCGCCCGATCTGCCGCCGCTCGACAAGTCGCAACACCTCCACTGGCAAGAGTTCGTCAACCGCGAGCGCGTCTTCGACTACTACGGCAAGCAGGCGCTGGCCTTCATGGGAACGAAGCCGCTTCCCGCGCTGATCCCCGCCTTCCCCGGGATGGACGGTGGTCAGCAGGGGCACTGGGGCAATCAGAACGACCAGGTCACTTGGCGCGACGGTCGCTGGGCGGCGAGTGATCTCGGTTCTCTCTTCAGCGGCGTGTTCAAATCCGGTCCCCGAAAGGGCGGCCAAATCGTCCTTCCCAAAGGCATCTGCGTGCGCTTCGACGACCGTGCCGCCGTCTTCGATCCCGCGACGCTATCCTTCCCTGTGGTTTGGCAGGGCGGCTTCATCCAGCTCGACGACCGGCGTCGCGGCTTCAACGCCGGGGCTCCCTTGCAGGGCGAGATCGTCGCGGTGTCCGACGAGAAGCGCGAGGGCCGCTACCTCGGTCTCTACCGCCACGGCAGCGAGGTGGTCTTCGCTTACGAGGCGGACGGGAAAACGCATCTGCTCAACGCCCGCGGCGACAGCGAAGAAACCCTCGCCCCCCTCACCGGGGGTGGCCCGGCGCAGTGGCCGCAGTGGCTGGAGACGACAGGCGAGCTAGGCAGTCAGGAACCCTTCGCCACCGACCGCATCACCCTCCCTTTCGAGAAT
>SLGN01000534.1 GCA_007123695.1 Verrucomicrobiales bacterium | reverse complement strand
GGCCCAGTCCGACATCCTCCACGGTGGCGTGACTCTCACGGTCTCCTTCTGAGACACGCGAAAATCCAAGCAAACGAATTTTCCCCAACCTTGGTGAAAACCGCCTCCCTTCGCGGGGAGGCGGTTTTTTTTTGTGGCGCAGGCTCGGATAAGGGAAACCTTTGGCCCTCCATGCCGACACTCAAATCCGCCCGAGTCCTCATCGACGGTGCGACGAGCGACCTGTCCTTCACCTACCTCGTCCCCGAGGGTCTTGCCGTCTCCGAAGGGCAGAGGGTGCGGGTGCCCTTGCGCAACCGCAGCGCCGTAGGCACCGTGACGGCTCTGGAGGATGTGGATGCAGACGCATTGGGATACTCGCTAAAGTCGCTTCTCGGAACCGTTTCCGAAGACCCGTTTCTGACGCCGGGGCTCATGAAGCTCGCCGAATGGATCGCGACCTTCTACCTCGCCCCCATCGAAACGGTTATCCGCAGCATGCTGCCCAAGCCGTCCCGGGGCGGCGAGGAGCGCCGCAAGACCGAAAAATGCGTCGAGGCCGCCGTTCCCGTCGATGCCGCACTGCTCGCGAGCTTCAACAAGCGCCAGGAAAAGCAGCGCGAGGCCCTCGCCTTGTTCGGAGAGCGTGGCGTCGTCCCGCTCGCCGAGGCCACCGGGGCGCTCGGCATGTCGCGGAGTTCGATCAAAGCCCTCGAGGGCCGCGGTCTCGTGCGCATCACCGAGCGGATTGTGAACCGGGATCCCTTCGACGAGATCGACTACGTCGAATCGGCTCCTCTTCCCCTCAACGAGGAACAGGCGGCCGCGCTCGCCGCGATCGTCGAGACTGCCGAAACGCTGGAGAAAGGGGAAAAGGCCAAGCCCATTCTTCTTTTCGGAGTCACCGGCAGCGGCAAGACCGAAGTCTACCTCCAGGCCATCCAGCGGACCGTCGAGGCGGGGAAGGGCGCCATCGTCCTTGTCCCGGAGATCGCCCTGACTCCGCAGACCGCCGACCGCTTCAAGCAGCGTTTCGCCCGGATCAAGGACCAGGTCGCCATTCTCCACAGCAACCTATCCGAAGGCGAGCGCCACGACGAGTGGCGCAAGGTCCTCGACCGCAAGGCACGCATCGTCATCGGCGCCCGCAGCGCCATCTTCTCGCCCGTCCGCGACCTCGGGCTCATCGTCGTCGACGAGGAACACGAGAACTCCTACAAGCAGGATTCCATCCCCCGATACCAAGCCCGCGACATCGCCGTCGTTCGTGGCCAGATCGAAGGATGCCCCGTCGTCCTCGCGAGCGCGACACCCTCGCTCGAATCTTGGAACAACGTAAACTCGGGAAAATACGGACTGGCGACGATGCGGCAGCGCATCGACGACCGGAAGCTCCCCCTCATACGCATCATCGACATGCGCAACGAAGGACGCAAGGCCCAGTCGGGACCCACCATCCTCTCCACCAAACTGCGCGCCGCCATGGAGCAGCGCCTCGCCCGCGGCGAGCAGACCATCCTCTTCCTCAACCGCCGCGGCTTTGCGCGGAACATTCTCTGTCCCGAATGCGGCTACGTCTCCAACTGCCGCCACTGCAGCACGACCATGACCCTGCACCGGCAGGACGACCGGCTCATCTGCCACATCTGCGGCTTCTCCCAGCTCCCGCCACGGCAATGCCCCGAATGCTCCAGCCGCTCCATCGTCAACGCCGGCTACGGTACCGAACGAGTCGAGGAAATCCTGCGCCAGGTCTTCCCCACCGCCCGCATCCGGCGGGTCGATACCGACACGATGCGCCGCAAGGGCCAGCTCCGCGAGACCCTCGACGCCTTCCGCGCCGCCAAGATCGACATCCTCCTCGGCACCCAGATGATCGCCAAGGGGCTCGACTTCCCCAACGTCACCCTCGTCGGAGTGCTCAACGCCGACGTCGGTCTCCACATCCCCGACATCCGCGCCGGCGAGCGCACTTTCCAGCTCCTCACCCAAGTCGCCGGGCGGGCCGGGCGCGGCGAACTCGAGGGGGAGGTCGTCGTCCAGACCTACACCCCACACCACCTCTCCATCCGCTACGCGCGCCACCACGACTTCGAAGGCTTCGCCGAGGAGGAACTCGAAATGCGTCGGTGCTTCAAGCATCCGCCCTACTCCCACCTCGCCTTAATCACGGCGCGCTCCGTCCATCAGGAACGCGCCGAGTTCTCCCTCAAGACCCTTCACGCCCGTCTGCAGCGCCGCCTCCCCGACGGCATCACCCTGACCGACCCGCTCCCTTCGCCGCTTGTGAAATCCCACGACCAGTGGCGCTTCCAGATCGTGATGAAATCGACCGGCGCCCGACGCCTCGCCGCCCACATCCGCGCGACGATGAAGGGCCTCACCTTCCCCGCCGACGTCGTCGTCACCATCGACATCGATCCCTATTCCATGGCCTGATGGGAAATTGAACAGTTTTCCTTCGAAAGCATTTGCAAAGAGGCCTCGTCCTTGGAACAATCCGACCATGTCATTGACCTGCGTCTATTCCGGGGCCGTCCACGGCGTCAACGCCGTACCCGTCGAAGTCGAGGTGAACGCCTCCGAAGCCGGCAAGGTCGACATCAAGCTCGTCGGCCTGCCCGACGCCGCCGTCCGCGAGAGCGTCGATCGCGTCATTACCGCGATCAAGAACAGCGGGCTGCGCTGGCCCAGCAAGTCCATCACTATCAACCTCGCCCCCGCCGACCTCCGCAAGGAAGGGCCCAGCTTCGACCTGCCCATCGCGGTGGGAATGTGCTCGCTCGACGAACACGCCAACGGCCCCCTCGTCGAGGGCGCCCTCGGCAAGTGCGCCATCGCCGGCGAGCTCGCCCTCGACGGGCGGGTGCGGCCCATCAAGGGCATCCTCCCCCTCACCCTCCAGGCCAAGGCGCAGGGCCTGCGGGCCATCTTCGTGCCCCGCGAGAACGCCGTCGAGGCCAGCATCGTCGAAGGGATCTACGTCTACGGAGTCGAAACCCTGCGCGACGCCTACGGGCTGCTCGCCGGAGAAGGGCACATCCGCCCCGAGCGGCTTGATCGCGAGGCCTTCTTCCGCTCCAAGCAGACCTATCCCATCGACTTCGACGAGGTGAAGGGCCAGGTCCACGCGAAGCGGGCTCTCGAGGTCGCCATGGCCGGAGGGCACAACGTCCTCATGCTCGGCAGCCCCGGCACCGGCAAGTCCATGCTCGCCAAACGCCTCGCCACCATCCTGCCGCCGATGAACGAGGAGGAGGCCATCGAGACCACCAAGATCCACAGCGTCGCCGGACTCGTCGACGGCAAGAACAGCTTCCTCGCGACACGGCCCTTCCGCTCGCCCCACCACACCATCTCCGACGTCGGCCTGCTCGGCGGCAGCAGCCATCCCACCCCCGGCGAGGTCAGCCTTGCGCACAACGGCATCCTCTTTCTCGACGAGCTGCCCGAGTTCCGCCGCTCCACCCTCGAGGTGCTGCGCCAACCGCTCGAGGATGGCCAGGTCACCATATCCCGCGCCGCCGGCAAGTTCACCTTCCCGAGCCGCTTCAGCCTCGTCGCGGCGATGAACCCCTGCCCCTGCGGCTACCTCGGCGACCCCGCCCGCGAGTGCCGCTGCTCGCCCACGCAGATCGAGAAATACCGCCAGCGCATCAGCGGTCCGCTACTCGACCGCATCGACCTGCACGTCGATGTTCCCGCCGTCGACTACCGCGAGCTGCGTGCCGAGCACGCCGGCGAGAGTTCCGCCGTCATCCGCGAACGCGTCGAAGAAGCCCGCCTTCTCCAGCTCGAACGCTTCGTCTCGCACCCCGGCGTGCTCTGCAACGCCGACATGGGCAGCCGTCTCGTCGCCGAGTTCTGCGCCCTCGACCCGGCCAGCGAGCGGGCCCTCGAGTCCGCCATGGAGACCCTCCACTTCAGCGCCCGCGCCCACGACCGCATCCTCAAAGTCGCCCGCACCCTCGCCGATCTCGGCGGCTCCCGCGACGTCCGCGAAATCCACCTTCTCGAGGCCATCCAATACCGGACCCTCGACCGCAATCTCTGGCGCTGAAACCGCCCCGCCTCGGCAGTCGTGATCGTCAGG
>SLGN01000295.1 GCA_007123695.1 Verrucomicrobiales bacterium | reverse complement strand
GGGCGGCACGGATTCCTGACTGTTGCCAAGGCCGGCCGAAAGTGCTACTGCAAGGAGGATCGTAGGGGTCGTCTTCATTCCATCCGCTTGTATCTTTCGGCATAGTGACCCTTTTCCGCCGCAATTTCCAGCCATCATCACGCCAATCCATGAATTTGATCTTCGACGTCCACCTCGACCTCAGCCTCAACGCGCTGGAGTGGAACCGCGACATCACCCTGCCCGTCGAGGAGATCCGCGCCCTTGAAAAGGGAATGACGGACATGAAGGGACGCGCCGCCAACACCGTCAGCCTCGACGCGATGCGGCGCGGGGGAGTCGGGCTCTGCGTCGCCACCCAGATCGCGGGCACGATGAAGCCGAAGGGGCCGGTGGCGTGCTGGGAGTCGCCGGCGCAGGCCTGGGGAATGACGCAGGGCCAGCGGCACTATTACGAGGCCCTCTGCGATCTCGGGGAAATGGCCCGCATCGGCAATCTCGCCCAGCTCGACGCGCATCTCGAACTCTGGTCCGACCCCGAAGCCGCCGCGGCGGCGAAAGCTCCGGTCGGCTACGTGCTCAGTCTGGAGGGGGCCGACTCCATCGTCTCGCTCGACTACCTCGACACGGCCTGGGCATACGGGCTGCGCGCCATCGGCCCCTCGCACTACGGCGAGGGACGCTACGCGATGGGGCACGACCGCGTCGGCGGCCTGCGTCCCGGCGGCGCCGAGCTGATCCGGCGGATGGACGAGCTCGGTATCATTCTCGATGTCACCCACCTCAGTGACGACTGCTTTTTCGAAGCCCTCGACATCTATGGAGGCACCGTCTGGGCGAGCCACTCCAACTGCCGCGCCCTCGTCGATGATCCCCGGCAGTTCAGCGACGAGCAGATCCGGCTGCTCATCGAGCGCGGCGCGGTGCTGGGGGCGGTCTTCGACGCGTGGATGATGGTGCCCGGGTGGATCCGGAGAAAGACGACCCCGGAGGAGGCTGGAGTGACCATCGCCCACATCGGCGACCATATCGACCACATCTGCCAGATCGCCGGCAACGCCAGCCACGTCGGCATCGGCAGCGACCTCGACGGCGGCTTCGGCCGGGAGCAGTCGCCCCTCGACCTCGACACCATCTCGGACCTCCAAACCCTCGAGGGCATCCTCTCCGTTCGCGGCTATTCCGCCGAGGACATCGCCGGGATCTTCCACGGAAACTTCCTCCGGCTCCTGCGCGAGGCGTGGTCGTAGCCCGCACGCCGAGTCCGCAGAAACGGCAGCTGGAGCCTGGCCGCCACCGCCCGTTTGCGGGAAATTCCTCTGCCCCGCAGCCAGTCCGGGTCGGCAGGATGCTCCACCGACCTACTCACCCTTTCCGACGAGATCGTCGAGAAGCCGCGGCACATAGCCGTCGGCACGGGGCGCGGGCGAAAGCGGCTTGCGCGGCAGAGCCCGGATCTCGTCCAGGCGCGGCTCGAACAGCTCGCGAAGGTGTTCGACGGCGTTGAGGGCGAGGATCGACTCGTAGACGCTGGCTCGGGCGAGGTCGGCGCGGGCGAGAAGCAGGTCGAGCGCCTTCTCCACCTCGCCCGGATCTCCGTAGCGGCCCAGCGATTCGGCCGCGACCACCGAGACGGGACCGCTTTCGTCGTCCAGCGCCGAGAGCAGAGCCTCGCGGCCCGCCTCGTAGCCGCTGCGCCCGTGGACGAGCAGCCCGGTCGCGCCCCAGTAGCGCACCGCGCCGTCCTTGCTTGTCAGCATTTCCACGATCGCGGGCAGGTCCGCCGGTTCGCGCGAGGTGGCACGCTGCGCCGCCGCGAAAACCGTGTCGAAGTCGTAGCGCTCCGGATCCTGGCCCATGTCGTAGGGCGCTCCGCCGCCGCTGCGCTTGTGGATCTCGGCCTCGGGCAGGAAGCCGATGTCGCGGACCTCGCGGGTCCAGCTCTCGTGCGCGGCGCGCATTTCCGCGAGGATCTCGGCGTGCTCGGGCGAATCGACGAGGTTGATGACTTCGTCGGGGTCGGTCTCGAGGTCGTAGAGTTCCTCGGCCGGCTTCTCGCGCCAGAAATGCGACTGGGCGTCGTTGAGGCGGCCCGCGTCGAAAAGCTCGCGCCAGACCCGCGTCGTCGGCGTCTGGAACATGAAGTCGATGTATTGGCCGTAGATGCGGTGGGGCATGTAGTGGCGCAGGTAGACGTAGCGCTCGCCCAGCACCGAGCGGACGAGATCGACCCGTTCATCCATGCGCCCGCGGAAGCCGTGGCTGAACTTGTCGCCCTCCACCTCGAAGGTTCCGGCGAAGGCGCGCCCCTGCATCCACGGCTTCGGCTCGAGACCTGCGAGGCTGAGCATCGTGGGGGCGAGGTCGAGGAAGCTCACGAGCCGCGCGCTCTCGCCGCCGACGGCGTATTCCTTCGGGGCGAGGTCGGTCCATTTTTCCGGAACGTGCAGAATGAAGGGCACGTGCAGGCCCGAGTTGTAGGGCCAGCGCTTGCTCCGCGGCATTCCCGATCCGTGGTCGCCCCAATAGAGCACGATGGTGTCCTCGGCCAGCCCTGCCTCCTCCACCTCGCGCAGGCGTTCCCCGAGTTCCTCGTCCATCATGGTGATGCGGTCGTAGTACTGCGCCCAATCCCGGCGAACCTCGGGGGTGTCGGGGTGGTAGGCTGGCACGCGAACCCCGGCGGGATCGTGGATTTGGCGCTCCGGCGGGATCGCGTCGCGGATCTTGGACTCGTGGGAAATGGTCGAGTTGAAGACGGCGAAAAAGGGTTGTCCCTCGCCGCGGTTCTTCCAGTGGGCCTGGCGGCTGCTCTCGTCCCAGGTTTTGCCCTCGAAGGAGAGGTTGTAGTCCTCCTTGGAGTTGTTGGTGCAGTACCACCCCGCCTCGCGCAGGTAGGCGGGAAAGAACTTCATGCCGTCGGGCAGCGGAACCAGCGAGCGCATGTTCTCCGACCCCGACGCCGGAGGATAGATGCCGCTGATCACCGTGGTGCGGGCCGGCGCGCAGACGGGCGCGCTGGAACTCGCCCTAGTGTAGCGCAGGCTCTTCGCGGCGAGCGCGTCGAGGTGCGGGCTGTTCGCATATTCGTCCCCGTAGCACCCCAGGTGCGGTCCGTTGTCCTCGGAGGTGATCCAGAGAATGTTGGGACGGTCGGAACCGACCAGGGAAAGCGGGGCGAGGGCGAGAAAACCGAGGAGGACGATGCGTGGAGGAATGGCCATGGGCGTTGGGAGTGGATGAGCCAACAGGGTTCGCTCGGCGAGTCGATATTTTCATTTTGCCCCGATCTTTTGTCCTTGGCAAGAAGGCGTTTCGTCGCCGGAGCCGCATTTGGAATGCGGGGCCCGCCCGGGAACGACGGTGTTCGGCCACGGCTAACGGGTTCGGGAGAACTCGCCGCCACGATCGGCGATCAGAGGCGATGGCCCTTCCGCGAGGTCGCCTGGCGGGGCAACGCCGAACGGCCGAAGCCGAGGTCGAAGCCGAAGTCGAGCTTCCGCGTGGTCGCCTGGCGCGGCCACGCCGAACGGGGCAAAAGTGCGTTGAAGTCCCGGAAACGCGTCCTATACTAACCACGCCACTTCGAACCCCTCCAAGAGAACCATGCGAAAAACTACCTTGCTCGCCGCTTCCTGCGGCCTCCTCCTTCCCTCCTTGAACGCTTCCGCCGACGACAAGATCGACTTCGCAACCCAGATCTACCCGTTCATCAAGTCGGGCTGCATCCAGTGCCACCGTCCCGAACACGAGAGCCCGGACCGCCCCGGTCGCAAGATCAAGCCCAAGGGCGGCTTCGTCTTCACCAACAAGGCCGACCTGCTCGAAGCCGAGGAAGACGGGAAGAAGTTCATCGAGCCCGGCAAGCCCGACGACAGCCTGATGCTCTACGTGACCAAGCTGCCGCTCGACTCCGACGGCCACTACCCGCCCGAGGGCAAGGCCCCGCAGTGGACCGAGGCCGAGAAGGACCTCTTCGCCAAGTGGATCGCCGCTGGCGCCGACTTCGGCGACTGGGTGGAAGATCCCGATCCCCTGACCGTGCCCGAGTGGGACGGCAAGGAAAAGGCCCCCGGCACGACCGAGACCGCGAAGTGATC
>SLGN01000708.1 GCA_007123695.1 Verrucomicrobiales bacterium | reverse complement strand
GCGGTGCGGGAGCGGTCGGCTTGCTTCAGCGGAAGCGGAAGGAGTAGAGGTCGCATTCCTGCATCACGAACCGCAGGCGCACCGGGCGTCCGGCCACGGCGGAAAGGTCGCCGCTCTTCCATTCCATGGCTTTGTCGATGAAGTCGCCGTATTCGGCCTGGGCGTCGGCCAGGCTGTAGCCGGGCAGGGGATCGCCGTCGGCGGTCAGCAGCTCCACCGCGATGCGGCCCGCGGCGCTGGTGCTGAAGTTGAGCACGAGTTCGCGGCCTTCGAAGATCAGGGGGTGGGTGACCAGCTCGCCCTCCGGCGACCCGGCGCGCGCCGAAATGAACCCGTCCACCCGCAGCACGTAGCGGTCGCCGCTCTTGTGGTAGATGGACAGCTCGTCCGGCGCGGTGAGCAGCACATTCTGCGCCGCGTAGTTTGCGCGGTTGCCCCACAGGTCCGGATCCCGGCCCGGTGGTATGAAGGCCTCGGTGAAGAGGCGGTCGTAGTGCGCCGAGCCGGCGCGTTTGGACATGAACAGGATGTCGGTCGAGTTGCTTTCCTTTCGGTTGTAGGTCGGAGCGTTGCCGCGATTCCTCACGAACCGCGTCGGCAGCGCGATGTAGATGTGCGGAGCGCGGACGTAGGGATGGGTGTTGGTCGTGTAGAGATGCTCTCCCGGCAGATTGGGATCGAGCGCCACCGGATCGCTCCAGGTGACGAAGTCGGGCGAGGTGGAACGGCTCACGCTGCGCAGGTTTCCCTCTTTCGTCCAGGTGCGGAAGTAGCAGAGGTAGAGGCCCTCCGCCTCCGACCAGAAGGCGAGGTTGGACGAGTCGAACGCGTGCCGCCACTCGTTTCGGAAAGGGATGATCTCGTTCCGTTGCTCCCAGTCGATGCCGTCGGCCGAGACGAAGGCAAAGAGGCTCCGTTTGGGAATGCCCCGCTCTTTGTCGTCGGGCATGCTGGCGCAGCCGGCCACCGCCTTGTAGCGTTCGTCGGCGGGCACGCCGGGGCGGTCGTCGAGAAACGGGCACAGATTGTGCACGAAGGGCGGCAGGTCGCGCAGGATGACGTTGTTGTCCCGGGTGCCGCCGACGACATAGCGACCGAAATTCGGCCGGTCCCAGTTCACCCCGTCGGCGCTCTCGGCGTAGTGCAGGCACTCGCCGGGATGGCCGTTGAAGGTCGGCCCGCCGTAGTCCGGATCGCGCCCCCGGTACCAGGCGCGGAATTTGTCTCCGTCCTTGATCACGGTCGCGTAGAATCCCGAGGGAAACGGCGCGTCCGACGGCGGCGTCTTGACCGGCTGGTGCATCCGGAATTCGACCCCCTCCATGCGGTCCACCAGCAGGCGATCCACGAACAGCTCGAGGCGGGAGCCGATGTCGACGGGTTCGACGGCGGACCCGGCAGCGGAGAAGAGAATGAGGAAGGCTGGAACAAGGAATCGTTTCATGGGGGGCGTTTTGCGAAGGAGGCGACTCCTCCATGGACTCCTGGGGGAGGGGAGGTCACTCGGGCGTCTCGTCGAAAATGCGGTTGTAGTTTTGAACCGGCACCTCGCCTCGGTCGATTTTTTCGATCACGTCGAGGCGCAGCTCCGACCCGTCCCAGGCGCCGCGGGGGCGGTCGGGGTGGGCCGGTTCGATCTCGGGGGCGTCGCGCTCCGGCAGCCAGCGCGCCATGGCGGCCTTGACCTTGTCGAAGGCGGGGTTCCCCGCCAGATTGTGCCATTCGTGCGGATCGTGGTCGTGGTCGTAGAGCTCTTCTTCGCCGTTCCGGTAGCGGATGTAGCGGAAGCGCCAATCGCGTATCGAGTGATTGCCCTGCCCGTAGGTGGACAGCACCGGCTCGCCGCGCTCGAGCGTCTCGCCGCGCAGGATGGGCGTCAGGTCGATGCCGTCGAGCGTTTGCGGGCCCGGCATGGGCAGGTCGCAAAGGGTGAGCAGGGTCGGGTAGAGATCGATCAATCCGACCGGGGTCGGGACCAACTGGACGGGCAGACCGGGCGCGGCGATGGAGAACACCACCCGGTTGGTCTGCTCCCACAAGGCAAACTTGGACCACATGTCCTTTTCCCCCGCGTGGAAGCCGTTGTCGCTGGCGAAGATCACGATGGTGCTGTCGGCATGGGGACTCCCTTCCAGGGCGTCGAGCACCCGGCCGATCTGCTCGTCGATGTAGGTGGTGGCGGCGTAGAAGGACCGCAGATACTCTCGCCACATGCCGGTGTTCACGACCGCCGCATGGGTGCCGCGCTTGGTGGCCCGCCAGCGGGCGACGGCCGGCACGTCCTCGAGATCTCCGGGCAGGTAGCTATCCGGAATCTTGATGTTCTCGAGGGGATAGAGGTCGAAGTAGCGCTTCGGCACGATGCGCTCGGAATGCGGACGCCAGAAGCCGCAGGTGACGAAGAAGGGCTGCCCGTGGTCCTTGCCCAGAAACTCGATGGTGCGGTTCGCCTGCAGGGTGTCCTCCTGCAGCTTGTCGGGGTCGTCCCGGTCCCAGTCGTCCGGCAGAGCGCCGAAGCGGGTCGGGGCGTAGCCGGGGTCGGGGTGGCGCAGGGTGCCCGGCAGAATGTGCGCAAGCAGATCGGCGTCCGTGTTGGCCCCGGTGGAGCGATCCCGGTGAAACGCGCGGAAGCCTGGGGTGAAGGCATCTGCCGTGTCCCGCTGGTAGCCGGAGTGATCGATCTTGCCGTAGCCCGCGGTCAGGTAGCCATGCTGGAGAAAGTGGGCCTGCATGATGGTGGCCTTGGAGATGGGCGCTTTGGTCCGGGTCCAGGCCTGGGCGTTGTAGTAGGCGCCGGATTTCGAGGGATGCACCCCGGTCAGAAACGAAGCGCGCGAGGCGGCGCAGACTGGCGCGGCGTTGTAGGCACGGGAGAACCAGGTGCCGCGTGCCGCCAGCCTCTCCATGTTCGGCGTGCGCACCATGGACTCGTCCAGCAGGCTGACCATGTGGGCCGGGTGGTCGTCGATCAGAATGAAGAGCACGTTGGGCTTGTTCGAAGGCTCCGGAGCCGCGCCGTCGGCGGCTTGTCCCCGGCTCGGGACGACGGCTGTCAGGAGGATCGAGAGTAGGACGGCAGGCGAGTTGGGCCGTCTGCGGCGGAGAGTCTTTGTCATGGTGGGTTCGGGAGTCGCCAACCTGGGTATTCTTGATCTAGGAAGCTCTCCGCCAGCAGTATGTTCTCACGGGTGTTTCTGTGACCGAACCCAGCGTAGGGGAGTCCGCGAGATGATGGAAGCGCGAGGGGGGCATTGTTTCCCCTCCCGTCGAAGGCCCAGAACCGGAGCCAACGCAGGAAGCGGTGTGGGGAGTTTTGGGCCATTGTCTCGAAGTTATCGCCGGAATCAGGTGGGTAAGGCAACGACTTTCTCGCGGATCTCGGTCCTTTGCAGCGGAAGCGACTGGATGTCCGCTGCAAAAATGCTTGAAAAACACATAAGGAGGCCACCGCTCGGGAATGGCTTCGAACCCGATAGTTTGTTCTCAGTAGCAACGATTCAACGCCTACTTCCCCATCACATCCTTCTGCAAAGCACGCAGCACCCGCAGTTCCCCCCAGTCGGCCCCGCGCATCCTCCGCGCGCCGGTCTTCCGCTTGCCGCCGAAGCGTCTCCCCTTCGCCTTCTCCCGCTCGAAGACCCCGTCGACGAACTCCGCGCTTCCAAGCACCGCCCCGTCGCAAAAGTAGCGCACCCGGTGCCGCAAGGCCTCGCCCAGGCTCATCTTCCCGCCCGCAGCCACCACCGCCTCGACCTCCTCGTCCGCCATTCCCAGCCGTCCCGACTCGCCGAGCTGCTCGTCGCCCGTCACCGCCCGCCCCTCGTCGTAGAGCAGCACCCGGTAGCGCGCCAGAGTCCGCTCCCAGTCATTACGGAAGCCCGCATCCCGCAGCGCCTCGTCCAGCGCCCGACCCAGTCCCTCGCGGGCCAGTGCCGCACGCCGTCCGCCTCCGACCGCCTCCCCGTAGCCGCACCATCGGTAGTCCTCCGGTTGCGCCACCATGCCCGCCCGCACCGGATTCAAATCGATGTAGGCCGCCACCGTCAGCAGCGCCGCCTCGCTATCCTCGATCAGCACGCTCTTGTAGCGTTCCTCCCAGAGAG
>SLGN01000089.1 GCA_007123695.1 Verrucomicrobiales bacterium | reverse complement strand
CGAGGTCGCGCCCGAGCATTTCCCCCG
Organism: Verrucomicrobiales bacterium; assembly: GCA_007123695.1. Classification (GTDB taxonomy): domain Bacteria; phylum Verrucomicrobiota; class Verrucomicrobiia; order Verrucomicrobiales; family DEV007; genus Arctic95D-9. The sequence continues at coordinate 14,459 of SLGN01000089.1, read as the reverse complement.
AGTCGCCGACCTCTTCGAGGGCCTGCCCTTCGCCGCCCTCGGCCGCGCCACCGACGCCCACCGCAACCTCCGCATCGAATGGGGCAAGGAGACCCTGCTCGACGAATCCCTCGCCGACCTCAAGACGCTATGGAAGACCGGCCTTGCGCGCTACTACTGAAGTTCCCCGGAACGAACTGCGACGAGGAGACCGCCCGCGCGCTCGAGGCGGTCGGCTTCGTCGCCGAGGTTCTGCCCGTCTCCGCGCTGAAGCCGGAGAAGCTCGTCGGCGTCGGCCTGGTCGTGCTCTCGGGCGGGTTCAGCTACGGCGACTACGTGATGTCGGGCCGCATCGCCAGCCTCGTGACCGAGCAGAAGCTCGGCGAGACGCTGAAGGACTTCCGCGACGGCGGCGGCTACCTCCTCGGCATCTGCAACGGCTTCCAGATCCTCACCCAGCTCGGCCTGCTGCCGCCGGCGAGCCTCGTCGAGAACGCGAGCGGTCGCTTCCAGTGCCAGTGGGCGAAGCTCAGGAACCTCGCCCCGAAGAGCCCCTTCCTGTCGCTTTGTCCCGAGGAGTTCGAGCTGCCCGTCGCCCACGCCGAGGGCCGGCTCGTGACGAAGGATCCCGCCGAGGCCGCCGCCTACGCCAAGGACGGCGCCGCCGCCCTCGTCTACGCCGACGACGTCAACGGCAGCTTCGAGCGCATCGCCGGCCTCCAGGACGAGAGCGGACGCGTCCTCGGCCTGATGCCCCACCCCGAGCGCTTCATGAAGGCGCGCGACCACTACGATCCCGACTGGGACGGCGGCGGAGAGGCGCGGGGCAGCGGATATTGGATGTTCCAGTCCTTGTTTCAGGCGATCAAGGAGGGGGATTCAACTATTGCGTAATCGATGCGATCCTTTGACAGCTTCGGACGTTTTCCCGGCCTCCGGTCGAAGTTCTCACGAACTTCGCTACGGGAAGTGGGCTCCGACGAGGGCGTAGAGAAATTCGTGAGAATTTCTACCTCCCGAGTCCGGGGCTACCGCTCGAAGTTCTCACGAACTTCGCTACGGGAAACCGTCCCCGACGAGAGCGTAGAGAAATTCGTGAGAATTTCTACCTCCCGAGTCCGGGGCTACCGCTCGAAGTTCTCACGAACTTCGCTACGGGAAGCGCGCTCCGACGAGAGCGTAGAGAAATTCGTGAGAATTTCTACCCCCCGAGCCCCGAGCTACCGCTCGAAGTTCTCACGAACTTCGCTACGGGAAGGCCGCAGCCGTCCCTTTTTCCCGCCAAACATCTCCCAATGAGCACCGAATTCACCTACAAAGCCGCCGGGGTCGACATCAAGGAGGCCGCCGCGCTGGTCGGAGACATCGGCGAGCTGCGCCGACGCACCGAGGGCAAACGTTCGCTCATGGGGGCCTTCGGTCTCTTCGCGGCAAGCTACGACCTCAGCGGCTACCGCGAGCCCGTCATCATGACCGGCTGCGACGGCGTCGGCACGAAGCTGGAACTCCTCCTCGAGCACGACCAGCTCGAGATCGCCGGCAAGGACCTCGTCGCAATGAACGTCAACGACATCCTCACGACCGGCGGCGATCCTCTGATGTTCCTCGACTACATCGGGATCGGACGCATCGACAAGGACAAGATCAAGCGGCTCGTCGCCGGCATGGCCGAGCATCTCGCGAGCTGCGACTGCATCCTCGCCGGCGGCGAGACCGCCGAGATGCCCGGCATCGTGCCCGACGGCGTCATCGAGCTGAGCGGCTTCTGCGTCGGCGCGGCGGAGAAGTCCGAGCTGATCGACCCGACCCGCATCGCTGTCGGCGACGTCCTCGTCGGCTATCCCTCCGACGGTTTCCACGCGAACGGCTGGAGCCTGATCCGCCGCATTCTCAAGGCCAACCCCGGATTGATCGCCGACGAGGAGTGGGAGTCCCTCCTCGCCCCGACCCGGCTCTACCACGACGTCGTCGCGGGACTGAAGGAACGGAAGATCGACGTCAAGGCGATGGCCCACATCACCGGCGGCGGGCTGCCGGAAAACCTCGAGCGCCTCCTCGGCGGGAAGGGCGCCGACATCGCGATCCCCCGCTGGAATCTCGGCGCGGTCGGAAAGGTTCTCGCCTTCGTCGCCGACGAAGAGGCGGTGAACACCTTCAACATGGGCTGGGGCTGGGTCGCCATCGTGCCGCCCGAGCAAGCGGCCGCCGCAGCGGAGTTCCACCCGGGAGCGCGAGCACTGGGTGTCGTCAACGAGAGTGGGGAGGTGAGCGTGAGGGTTGGTGAACCGTGAACCGATGAGCGATCCCCTCCCCCACGAATGCGGCATCGCCTTCGTCCGGCTGAAGCGGGACCTGGGCTACTACTTGCAGCGCTACAAGACCTGCCTGTGGGGCTTCCAGCGGCTCTACCTGCTGATGGAGAAGCAGCACAACCGGGGCCAGGACGGCGTCGGGATCGGCTGCGTCAAGCTCGACATGCCGCTGGGCCAGCCCTATCTCTTCCGCAAGCGCAGCGCCGAGCGCGATTCCCTGATCCGGCTCATGGAGGACCGCTTCCGCGAACTGAGGAAGCTTGAACGGAAGAACCTGCTCGATCCGAGGGATCCGGTCTCCTTCAAGCACCATTTCGACTTCGGCGGCGAAATCCTGCTCGGGCATCTCCGCTACGGCACCTCGGGCACCTTCGGCAGCGGCGGGTGCCATCCCTATGTCCGGCGCACGAACTACCCGACCAAGACCCTGATGGTCGCGGGGAACTTCAACATGACCAACGCCCGCGACCTCAACCACCACCTCATCGGTCGCGGCCAGCATCCCGTCTTCGACACCGACACCCAGACCGTGCTCGAGGAGATCGGCTTCCATCTCGACGAGGCCCACGACGCCGTCTTCCGCCGCGAGCGCGACCGCGGCACGCCCGGCCCCGAGATCCCCGGGATCATTTCCGAGGAGCTCGACCTCGTGCGCATCCTCAACAAATGCGCCGACATCTGGGACGGAGGCTACACCATCGTCGGAGCGGTCGGCAACGGCGACGGATTCGTCCTGCGCGATCCCAACGGCATCCGCCCCTGCTTCTACTACGAGGACGACGAGGTCCTCGCCTTCGCGAGCGAGCGCGTCCCCCTGATGACCGTCTTCAACGCCGAGCTCGAGCAAGTCCACGAGCTGCCCCCCGCCCATGTCGCGGTGATGAAGCACGGCGGCGAAATGTGCATCGCTCCCTTCGCCGAGGCCCGCGAGCCCCGCCCCTGCTCGTTCGAGCGCATCTACTTCTCGCGCGGCAACGACCCCGACATCTACCGCGAGCGCATGCGCCTCGGATCGAACCTCGTTCCCCAGATCGTCGCCCGCATCGACGCCGACCTCGACAAGACCGTTTTCAGCTTCATCCCCAACACCGCCGAGATCGCCTACCACGGGCTCATGCACGGACTTCGCATGATGCGCCGCGACCAGGTCAAGACCGAGATCCTCGCCGCCGCCCGGTCCGGCAGCCTCGACGAGGAGGCTCTCGACAAGCTCGTCCTCAAGAGCTGGCCCCGGGGCGAGAAGATCGCCCACAAGGACATCAAGCTGCGCACCTTCATCGCCCAGGAAAAGGGCCGCGACCAGATGGTGTCGCACGTCTACGACGTGACCTACGGGCAGATCTCGCCCGACGAGACCCTCGTCGTCCTCGACGACTCCATCGTGCGGGGCACCACTCTCAAGGACTCCATCATCAAGATCCTCTCCCGGCTCAATCCCAAGAAGATCGTCATCGCCTCCACCGCGCCCCAGATCCGCTACCCCGACTGCTACGGCATCGACATGTCCGAACTGGGGAAGTTCATCGCCTTCAAGGCCGCGATCAAGCTTCTCGAGCGAAAAGGGATGCACAAGCGCATCGCCGAGGTCTACGATCGCTGCCGCGAAGAGCTCGCCAAGCCCGTCGAGGAGATGGGCAATCCGGTGAAGGCCATCTACGAGCCCTTCACCGAAGAGGAGATCTCCGCCGAGGTGAGCCGGCTCGTCACCCCGGAGGACATCCCGTGGAAGGGCGAGGTCGAGGTGGTCTACCAGACCGTGGCGGGACTCAAGGACGCCATCCCGGTGAACAACGGCGATTGGTATTTCACCGGCGACTACCCCACGCCGGGCGGCTACAAAGTGGTCAACCAGGCTTTCGTCGGCTACCACGACCAGAGCGGCGAACGGCCCTACGACATGCTGCTGTAGGACGAAATGCCGGGGAATCGGGCAACCAGACCGCCGCACTGGACGAAGGGCGGAGACAGCCCCGGAGCTCCTGCGGACCATGGCGCGATTCCCTGATCCCGCCAGTTTCGGCGGCGGTCGCGCTTGCGTAGCCTCAACACAGATCATGCGTGCCCGGTTCCCTTCCTTCGTCCAACCGCTTCTTCCCGTTTTCCTTCTCGCCTTCGCCGCCGCGTCGGCGTCCGGTCAGGAAGATGCTCCCGAGCCCGAAATCTCCCCCGACGAACTCCCGCGGGAACCGGCGACCGAGCCCGGCGACGCTCTCGCGACCTTCGAGATCGCTCCCGGCTTCGAGCTGACCCTCGCCGCCCACGAGCCCGACATCGTCGATCCCATCGCGATGAGCTTCGACGAAAAAGGCCGCGCCTACGTCGTCGAGATGGTCGGCTACTCCGAACGCCGCGACGACGAAGTCTGCCAGATCCGCCTGCTCACCGACGAGAACGGCGACGGAGTCTTCGACAAGAGCGTCGTCTTCAAGGACAAGCTGAAATGGCCCAGCGCCATCCTCTGCTACAAGGGCGGCGTCTTCGTGGGCGCCTCGCCCGACCTCTACTACTTCAAGGACACCACCGGCGACGGAGTCTGCGACGAGGAGCGCACCGTCTTCACCGGATTCGGCAGCGAGATGCCGCGCCTCAACATGCAGGCGCTCTTCAACAGCCTGCGCTGGGGGCCGGACAACCGCATCTGGGGCGCCACGGCGGGCAACGCCGGCATCGTCTCCCGGCCCGACGACCCTTCCTTCGCGCCCGTGAACCTCAGGGGATCGGACTTTTCCTTCGATCCGGAAACCCTCGACCTGCGCACCGAGAGCGGCACCGCCCAGTATGGCATGACCTTCGACTCCCTCGGACGCCGCTTCGTCTGCAGCAACTCGCGGCACCTCATCTGGGTCGCCTACGAGCGAGGCCAAGTCCTGGAAAACCCCTGGTTCAGCCCTCCTCCGCCCCTCGTCAACGTCGCCGCCGACGGCCCGGCCCCCACCGTCCACCGCATCAGCCCCGACGAACCGTGGCGCATCGTGCGGACGCGCTGGCGGGTCGCCGGCGTCGTGAAGGGCATCGTCGAAGGCGGAGGCCGCGTCTCCGGCTTCCTCGTCGCCGCCTCCGGGATCCACGCCTACTGGGGCGACGCCTTCCCCCCCGAATTCCGCGACAACGCCTTCGTCGGCGACGTGGGCAGCAACCTCGTCCATCGCAAGATCCTGCGCACCGACACCGACGGCGTCCAGCCCGTGGGCGTCCGTCCGGATGCCGAAGAGACGGGCGAATTCCTCCGCAGCAGCGACTACTGGTTCCGCCCCACCACCCTGCTGACGGGGCCCGACGGCTGCCTCTACATCCCCGACATGTACCGGGAGGTGATCGAGCACCCCTGGTCCCTGCCGGAACCGATCAAGAAGCATCTCGACCTGAACAGCGGCAACGACCGCGGGCGCATCTACCGCATCGCGCCAGAGGGCTTCCAGCCGCCGCCCATCCCCGATCTCGGAGCCCTCTCCGACGACGAACTCCTTGAACTGGCCGACCATCCCAACGACTGGCACCGCACCACCGCCCGCCGCCTGCTCTACGAACGGGGCAAGCCGGTCGCGCCGATGCCGCCGGTCGAGCCTTTCCCGGCTGCCCTCGCCTCGGGGACGCCGCTGCTCGACGAGATCGCCTCCGCTGCGGGCGACCCCTGGATGGAGTCGGCCGTGCTCAACTCGCTGCGCACTCCCGCAGACCTCGCCGCCGCGTGGACCGCCGCGTCCGGCTCGCCCGCCGCGTTCCGCGCGCAGCTCGCCGGGATGATCGGCAGATGCGGCGACGAGGGCCTGCTCGCCACCGTCGCCGACGACCTCGCCGTCGGCGCCGCCGACGCTGCGAGCGTCGCCCTTTTGGAAAGCCTGCGGAACGGAATGGTCCGCACCAAGGGCGACTGGAAGGGCCTCGCCGCATCGCCCCGCTGGACCGCGCTCTCCGAAAAGGCCGACGGAATCCTCGCCGATCCGGGGGCGGCTTCTTCGGCCCGCGTCGCGGCAGTGCGTCTCCTCGCCCTGCTACCGCGCAGCGAGACGCAGGAGCGCTTCCAATCCGTCCTCGTCGAGGGCGAGCCGGGTCCCGACCTCGCCGCCGCCCTGATCGGATCGATCTCGGACCTCGGCTTCCTCATCGCCCGCTTCGCCGACCTGGAATCCTCCGCCCGCGACGAGTTGGGCGGCCGCATCCTCGGAAACGCGAAGAGCTCCGCCGCCTTCCTCGAGGCGGTCCGCAGCGGCGAGGTGACCCTCGACCAAGCTCCCGCGAGCCTCGTGGAAAATCTGCGGCGCCATCCCGACGCCGAGGTGAAGAAGCTCGCCGCCGACGTGCTGCCGCCCGTGGTGGAGCGTTCCGACGTGATCGCCGCCTACGAGCCCGCCCTCGCTCTGCAAGGGGATGCGGTCAAGGGCCGCCAAGCCTTCATGAAGGCCTGCCTCGCCTGCCACAAGACCCACGAGGGCGAGGGCATCCAGGTCGGTCCCCCCATCGAGAGCTTCGCCTCGGCGGGCGCCGAGAGCCTGCTCGGCCACATCCTCGACCCGAACCGCGAAGTTGCCCCGCAGTACCAGGCCTACACCTACGAACTTGCCGACGGATCGGTGCTGACCGGACTGATTCTCGCGGAGAATTCCGCCGAGATCACCCTCCGGATGCCGGGGGGGCTCGACCGCACCTTCCCCCGCAGCGCCGTCGCCTCGATGAAGGGCCTCGGGCAATCGCTGATGCCCGAGGGCCTCGAGGCGACCCTGACCGTGGAGGAAATGGCCGATCTGCTCGCCTACATCGCGACCCCGCCGGCACAGTAGCCGCGAGAGGCGCCTGCCCCGGCCCGCCGGTCCAAGGCGTCGTCGCGCAACGCCCGTCGGAACCGCTTTCGACGTTGCGGACCGCCGCGAAACCGCTTTCTTTTCCCTTGGTTCCCGCATTGCGATCCGACCATGCCCGTCACCTACCGCGACTACTACGACACCCTCGGCGTCTCCAAGACGGCCTCGCAGGATGAGATCAAGAAGGCCTTCAAAAAGCTGGCCCGACAGTACCATCCCGACGTGGCCAAGGACCAGCCCGACGCCGAGGATCACTTCAAAGCCGTCAACGAAGCCTACGAAGTCCTCGGGGATCCCGAAAAGCGGAAAAAATACGACACCCTGGGACCGAACTGGCAGCAAGGCCAGGACTTCGGGGCCTACGGCGGGCACCCCGGCGGCGATTACGAATTCCATTTCGGGGGGAGCACCGGGTTCAGCGACTTCTTCGAAAGCCTCTTCGGCTCGGCGGGCGGGGCCGATCCCTTTTCGGCCTTCGGCGGGGGGCGCGGCGGACGTCCCAACCGGGCCCGCGGCGGCGGGGACATCGAGGCCGACCTGCTCGTGCGCCTCGAGGAGATCCTCCACGGGGCCACTCGCGAGCTGCGGCTCGCCCGGCCCGCGGCCGACGGCAGTCCCGGCAAGGAGACGACCATCCGCGTCAAGATTCCGAAAGGCGTCGCCGAAGGCCAGCGCATCCGCTGCGCCGGACTCGGATACCCCGGTCGCGGCGGCGGGCCCGACGGCGACCTCTATCTCCGCGTCCGGCTGGAGCGCCATCCGCTCTACCGCATCGTGGGCCGGGATCTGGAGACGGATCTCGTTCTCGCGCCTTCCGATTTCGTCCTCGGAACCAGCGCCACCGTCCCGACGCCCCACGGCGAGGTGAAAATGGCGATCAAGCCCGGCACCCAGGCGGGCACGAAGATGCGCCTGCGCGGGAAGGGCCTGCCCGGCGGCCCCGACGGACACGGCAATCTCTACGTGATCCTCGTCGTGGAATTTCCCGAATCCCTCTCGGAGGAGGAGCGCCAGCTCTGGGAGGCGATCGCCGAAAAAGCGCGGGGCCGGTCGCGGAATTGACCGGATTTCGTCCTTGCCAGCATCGCCCCGCATGGCCCAAGCTACCAGGGTCGAGAATGCCGCGCAGACGCGGCGGACTCACCCACGCAGACAAACCTCCCCCATGCGCCCCGCCAAGACCCTCCTCGCCGCCTCCCTGCTCGCCCTGACCGCAGTTTTCTCCTCCGCCGAGACCACCCGCCCAAACGTGCTCGTCATCCTCGCCGACGATGCCGGCTGGGGCGACTACTCCTTTTCCGGCAACGAACTGATCTCCACCCCGGAGATCGACTCCATCGCGAAGGCCGGCGTCTCTCTCGACCGCTTCTACGTCTGCCCGGTCTGTTCCCCGACCCGCGCCGAATTTCTCACGGGGCGCTACCATCCGCGCACCGGAGTCAGGGGCGTCTCGACGGGACAGGAGCGGCTCGACCTCGACGAACGCACCGTCGCCGACGCCTTCAAGACGGCCGACTACGCCACCGGAATCTTCGGCAAATGGCACAACGGCACCCAGTGGCCCTACCACCCCATGGCACGGGGCTTCGACGAGTTCTTCGGGCACAGCTCCGGGCACTGGGGCGAGTATTTCGACGCCCCCCTCGAAGACGGCGGACGCATCGTCCAGACCGAGGGCTACATCGCCGACGTCTGCACCGACCGGGCCCTCGACTTCATCGAGCGCAGCAAGGACGGCCCCTTCTTCTGCTACGTGCCCTACACCACGCCGCACTCCCCCTGGGCCGTGCCAGAAGAATACTGGGACCGATTCAAGGACCGCTCCATCGACCAGCGCGCCACCGACCCATCCCTCGAGGACGAAGACCACACGCGCTGCGCCCTCGCCATGGTCGAGAACCAGGACTGGAACGTCGGGCGTCTGCTTGCGAAGCTGCGCGAGCACGGCCTCGAGGAAAACACCATCGTGGTCTACTTCTCCGACAACGGACCGAATTCCCACCGCTGGAACGGAGGCATGAAGGGCAAAAAGGCCCAGACCGACGAAGGCGGAGTGCGCTCGGTCTGCTACGTGAAGTGGCCCGCGGGGCTGCCCGCCGCACGCACCGTCGCCGAGATCTCCGGCGGCATCGACCTGCTCCCGACGCTCGTCTCCCTCGCCGGCATCGAACGGGTCGGAGACAAGCCCCTCGACGGGCTCGACCTCTCGCCTCTGCTCCGCGGCGAGACCGCCGCATGGCCCGAGCGGCGCATCTTCTCGAGCTGGAACACCAACATCTCGGTGCGCACCCCCACCCACCGCCTCGACAACGCCGGACGCCTCTACGACATGCTCGCCGACCCCGGCCAAACCACCCCCCGCAACGAGGAAGAGCCCGAACTCGCCACCGAGCTCGCCGATGCCGTCGCCGCATGGAGGCTCGAGATGTACGGACCCGACGCCCCTGCTCCAGGTTCGGCGAAGACAAAGGGACGGGGACCGAAAAACCGTGGGCAGGAGGTCGATGCCCGCCCGATTCCGGTGGGCTACCGCGAGTTCCCCACCACCCTGCTGCCGGCGCGCGATGGCGAGCCGCGTGGCGGAGTGCAGCGCAGCAGCCGCGCCCCCAACAGCTCCTACTTCGTCGATTGGACTTCGACCGAGGGCTCGGTCGCCTGGAAAGTCGAGGTCGCGACGACGGGGCGCTATGCCGTGACGGTCGACTACACCTGCCCGGTGGAGGACGCCGGTTCGCGCGTCGAGCTGAGCTTTGGAGATGCACGGCTCGTCGGCAAGGTGGAGCCGGGCTGGGACCCGCCGCTCTACACCAACCAAGACACCCTGCCCCGGCCGCCTGGGGAGAGCCAGATGAAGGAGTTCCGCACTCTTGAGTTCGGCGAGATCGAACTCGAGGCGGGTGCGGGTGAAATCGTGCTGCGCGCTCTGGAGATTCCCGGAGACAGCGTCATGGACCTGCGCCGGTTGACGCTGACGCTGTTGGAATAGGTTCGGGGAGGGTGTTCCATTTTTTTTCTTCCAAAGAGCTTGGAGTGAATTATGGTATTTATAATGAACCATTCCCTCCGCTCGATCCTCCAGCTGCCCTTGCCCGTTTTCCTCGCAGCGCTCCTTATCCTTCCGCCCCTGCAAACGAAGGTGGAAGCGCAACAAGGCTACCAGCGGCAATTGCTTCGGCTCCACAACCGCGAGAGAGCCCGCCGCAACATCCGTCCCCTCCGTCTCCACGGGGCCCTCAACCGGGCCTCGATCAGGTATGCGCGGGTCATGAACGCCAACGACCATTGGAGCCATACCGGTCCCGACGGATCGACGGTGCGCGACCGCGTCGAGGCCGAGTGCGCCACCTGCTTCAGAGGCTGGGGAGAAAACCTCGCCAAAGGCCAGCGCAATCCGGCGCAGGCCACGCGGGCGTGGATGCAGTCGCCCGGCCATCGGCGCAACATCCTCCGGCGCAGCTTCCGCCGCGTCGGATTCGGACGGGCGGGCTCCGCCCCCTACTGGGTGGCGAAGTTCGGAGCCTAGCCGGAGCAAACGGGCATACCCTCCATGACACCCATCCTAGAACCGACCGCCGCTCTCAAGCTCGTGATCTGGGGCGGCTGGCTGCTCGCCGCCCTCGGCGCGGCGAAGATGGTGGTCTGGCTTGTCGGCGAGTTCCTGCCCGGAATCTACGCCAAGCTGCGCTCCGACTTCCTGCGGCGCTTCTTCACCGGCGGCCCCAACCGTCTCATCTTCGGTCTCGGCGGATGCCTGACCGTGCTGATCGGCCTTTTCTTCGTTTTCCTCGGCTTTCTCCTGCTGCGGCTCAACCTCGTCGCCGGAGCCGGCTGACCCCTCCCCGGCGAGGCGGCGCTCCTCCTCCGCGAGCTGCTCGGCGACCTGCCGCTGGACCTCGGCGACCTCGTCGAGGCGCAGACCGGGGTCGGCGACGATGAAGACATCGCCGCTGTCGGCGTGCTCGTAGAAGATCAGCGTGCGCGTCCCGGTTTCCTTCGTGTCGACGGGCACCAGGGTCTTGCCGCGCTCCAGCATCAGGGCGAGGATGTAGCGCAGATTCTCGGTTGCCGGATCGTCCTCGTCGATGAAGCGCCGCAGCATGCCCTCGACGGAATGCTCCGCGTTGCCTTCCTCTTCTGCGGACTTCGCTTCGGGGACCTTGTAGGTGGACTTCCATGTGGAAAAGGGTGCCGGATCGAGAGAGCCCCGCACCTTTGCCCAGGATTCGGTCGAGTAGTCGCGACGGAGAAACCCGTCGGTCTCGGCATCTTCGAAAATGCAGGTGTGGAACTCGTCTCCGTCGGCGAAGGATTCGCCGGAGAGCTCGCAGCGTGCCTGGGTGGGACGGATTTTCCAGTCTTGGACAATGGCCATGGATTCGTGGATCGGAGCGGGGGCTAAAAGTCGGCACCTCAGGCAGGAGTTCCCGCCCGCGCGGGGCGGCGGAACAGGGTCTTCAGCAGCGCCTTGGGCTTGGGCAGCTCCCGGTTGCGGGAGCGGTAGTGCAGCAGGACTACGCCGATGCCCCCGACGATGAAGTTTGCGAGGGTCGCGGCAGGAAAGGGAGACATCCTGCCGCTGTGGCCGAGGGCGAGAAACGTGTTCTGCAGCAGATAGAGCAGCGCGAAGAGGGCGATGGCCCCGGTGACCCCGGCCATCACCCCGCGGCGAGAGTAGACGATGCCGAGGGGTGCGGCGACGAGGATCATCGCGAAGCAGGCGAGCGGCTCCGCGAAGATGAACCACCGGTTCGTGCGGAAGGGGGCGAGGCTGCCTTCGTCGAGATCGTGGTTCGCCCGCAGATACATGGTCAGCCCGGGAAAGCCGAGATGCTCCGGACTCTGCGAGGAACTCAGCACCTTCCATGGAGTCTCGTTCCAATCCTCGATCACGAGCTGAGGCACGGTCTCGATTCGCGGCACGCGGTCCTCGCCGTAGCGGTAGATGCGGACCCGGTTGAGAATCCAGCGGGGAGGCTTCGCATCCCAGACCCAGCGCGCCCGGCGGGCGACCCAAGTCTGCACCGGCTGGTCCTCGTCGTCGAGCTGGGTCACGATGACTTCGGACATCGGATCGCTGAGGACGAGGGGCACGCGGCCGACGAACCAACTGCGATGGTCCGCCTCGCTCACGTGCATCCAGCCGCGGTGCGCCCAGAGACTGTCGCCCGGGGCCTCGCCACCTCCCTGGCCATGCCGCCGCAGCCATTGCTCGCGTTTGGCCGTCTCGATGACGGCCTCCTTGAACCCGTTGGCGGCGGGGGCCCACTGGTATTTGAAAGCGAGGGCAACGAGGGAAACGTAGGCCCCCGTCACCAGCAGCGGAGCGAGGATGCGCAGGACGCTGCGCCCCGACCCGATCATGCTGATGAACTCGTTGGCCTTCGACATGCGGCTGAGGGCGAAGAGTCCGGAGAGGAGCACGGCGATGGGAAGAACGAAGAGCACCACGAAGGGTGTCTGCGTGAGGTAGAAATTCACTACCTGTGACAGAGGTAGCATGGCAAGCAGGTCGCCGTTGTCGGTGAGGTCGTGGAGTATCCAGATGGCGATGAAGGAGAAGAGGCAGAGCGCGAAGGGGTGGAGAAAGTTGTGGACCACATAGCGGTCCATGAGGCCCAGCCGGAAGTAGACGAAGGCCGCGACCGGTATGCTGAGGATCAGCGTGGAGACGAGGGCGAGCAGGCCCAGGTAGGCCCCGATCGAGGGAATCTCGCCGGCCGGGGCCCTGCCCATGATCGCCGAGCGCGTCTCGATGACGTCGGTCGGCAGCCACGCGACAAGGGCGCCGACGGAGGCAAGCGAAAGAGAAACGACGACGAGGGCGCGCCGCTGGACCGGGGTGCGCCTGCGTCCGAACCAGAGCGAGAGAAGAAACGCGCCCGCGGCGAGGACGAGGCCGATGCCCTGAAAGACGAGGGGAATGACGCTGGGAAGCTCGCCGATGGAGGAAGCGTCGATGCCGTCGGGATCCGAGGCGGCCCGACGGTAGCCGCCGAGGGTCCCGGCGAAAAAGAGCCCCATCCCCGCGAAGTAGGCCCCGAGGACGAAACGGAAGACCAAGGCGCCGCGGTCCTGAAGGCCCTGCCACGAAGCGAGCGACTCCGTCGCGGAGCGCACCCTTCGCACCAGAGCCGCGACGCGGCGATGGCTTGTCAGTTTCTCGATCATGCGGCAACTTGCCTTCTTTCCCGTTCCGTCGGAGGTCTTGACATTCGATGTCTCCGAAGCGGGGAACTTCACTCGATCCATGGAACGGTCAAGAGAGAGCTTTCTTGGAAATGGCGACGCGGGAGCGGACGTCTCCGCCTCCGCCGTCGCCGCTGCGAACGCTTCCGGGGCCGAGCGGCCCGACGAGCTGGCGCGCCGTGTTCTCTTCTCCGACAGCCTTTCCGAGAAGCTGCGTCCGGCGCCCCTCATACCGGACGGCGTCGGTTCCGGCGCGGCGGCGGACCGCGCGTCCGTCTCCCTGTCTGGCTTCGCCCCGGTCCGGCCCGACGGCCTCGGATTCGCCTCCACCGGCAGCGCCCGCCCCGCTCTGCCGAGCCGGGCGGGGCTCCTCGACGAGGCCGGGCGCGGCGTCCTCCTCCATTTCTTCGCCAACCACGAACTCCTCGCCGCCGAGCTGATGGCCCTAGCCTTGCTGAAGTTCCCCGACGCGCCGGCGGAATTCCGCCTCGGTCTTGCGCGGACCTTGCGCGAGGAGCAGCGCCACACCCGCTGGTATCTCGCCCGCATGAGGGAGTGCGGAGTCGAGTTCGGCGAGCACCCGCTCAGCGGCTATTTCTGGCGAGCCGTCTCCCCCATGGAAAGCCCCCTCGACTACGTCTCGCGGCTGAGCCTGACCTTCGAGCAGGCGAACCTCGACTACGCGAGGCACTACTCCCGAGTGCTCTCCGAGGCGGGCGACGGGAAGAGCGCCTCGATCCTGCGCCGCATCTACGAGGACGAGATCGAGCACGTCGGCTACGGTCTCCACTGGTTCCGGCGGTGGAAGGATCCGGCCGAGAGCGACTGGGACGCGCTTCAGCGCCGACTCCCCTTCCCCCTCTCGCCGAGCCGCGCCAAGGGCAACGGCACCGCCTTCAACCGCGAGGGCCGCCTCGCCGCCGGCTTCGGCGAGGACTACGTCGCCAGCCTCGCCGTCTTCGAACGGTCCAAGGGCCGCACTCCCGACGTCTACCATTTCAACCCCGAGGCCGAACACCGCGCCGCCCGCTGGCCCGAGCCCTACCACCCAAAAGCAGCGCACCTCGCCGTGGTCGAGGATCTCGAACTGCTCGCAGGATTCCTCGCGAGACGCGACGACGTGCTGCTGGTGCGGCACGCGCCGTCGCCCGGACATCTTTCGCGCCTCGCCGCCGCCGGCCTG
>SLGN01000717.1 GCA_007123695.1 Verrucomicrobiales bacterium | reverse complement strand
CGCCGGCACCCTCGCCCGGATGAAGCCCGGCGCCTTCCTGATCAACACCGGACGCGGAGACCTCGTCAACGAACCCGATCTCGTCGCCGCCCTCAGCGAGGGCCATCTCGGCGGCGCCGCCGTCGATGTCCTCACGCCCGAGCCGCCCGCCCCCGACCACCCCTTCCTCGCCGCCGGGCTCGACAACCTCCTTATCACCCCCCACACCGCCTGGAGCGCCCGGGAAGCCCGGCAGCGCCTCCTCGACGGCATCGTCGCCAATGTTCTCGCTTTCCGCGCCGGCGAGCGGCTCAACCGAGTCGATTGAGCCATGGCCGCGTCGACGGACTGCGCCTGCGATGGCGCCGGCAACCGCATCTCCTTCCCGTTCGAGGTCTTCGCGGAATCGGGCCTGAGCGACTGAGGACGTCTCGATCCGTTTCGCGTGCAACGCATGTCAGCACCTTCCCCTCTGCCTTCCATCGCCGACCCCAAGCCCGTCGGCAACTTCGCCGGGTTCAAATCCCATTGGGCGAAGGACATGCTTTCCGGATTTCTCGTCTTCCTGATCGCCCTGCCCCTCTGCCTCGGCATCTCCATCGCCTCGGGCGTGCCGCCCATTGCGGGCATCTTCACCGCCGTCGTCGGCGGAATGCTCACCCCTTTCCTGAGCAACTCCGAGCTCACCATCAAGGGTCCGGCGGCGGGGATGATCGTCATCGTTCTCGGCTGCGTCCAGGAGCTGGGCTATGAAAAGGCGCTGGCGGTCGGTGCGGTCGCGGGCATGCTCCAGATTTTGTTCGGCGCGTGCAAGTTCGGCGCGCTGGGCGATTTCTTTCCTGCGGCCGCGGTTCACGGCATGTTGGCGGCCATCGGCGTGATCATCGTTTCCAAGCAGACGCATGTCGTGCTGGGCGTGGAGCCCGATGCGAACGAGCCCCTCGGCCTGTTGGCGGAGATCCCCCGCAGCATCGCCGAGATGAATCCGAAGATCGCCTTGATTGGCGGCATTTCCTTGGTCATTCTGTTTAGCTGGCGCTTCGTCAGGCATCGCGGCGTCCAGAAATTCCCCGGACCGGTCGTGGTGCTTTTCGTCGCCACATTGCTGGCCGTTTGGTTCGGGATCCGGCACGAGCATGCCTACTGGTTCCTGGGGCGCCAATACGCCGCAGGCCCCCAGAATCTGGTGGCGCTGCCTCTCAACATGCTCAGCGGGATCCAGGGTCCGGACTTTTCCGCCATCGCCTCCGTCGCCAGCCTGAAGTGGATCGCCATGTTCGCCCTGGTCGGTTCCTTGGAGTCGCTCCTCAGCGCCAAGGCCGTGGATCTGCTCGATCCGTGGCGGCGCCGAACCGATCTCAACAGCGATCTTCTCGCCGTGGGCGTGGCCAACACCGCCGTCTCCTTCATCGGCGGAATCCCGATGATTTCGGAGATCGTCCGTTCTTCGGCGAACCGCGGCAACGGCGCCCGGACCCGTTGGGCGAATTTCTGGCATGGCAGCTTCCTGCTGCTGCTCGTGGCCAGCGTGCCCTGGCTGCTCAACAACATCCCGCTCGCCGCGCTGGCGGGCATGCTGGTTTTCATCGGCTGCAATCTGGCCTCGCCGAAGGTGTTCTACCGGATGTGGAAGTTCGGGAAAGGGGAGTTGGCCGTTTTTCTCGCCACCGCGACCGTCACCCTAGCGACCGACCTGCTCCTCGGCATCGCCGCCGGAATCCTCGTGAATCTGGCGATTCACTGGATGAACGGCGCTTCGCTGTCCAACCTGTTTTCCCCTGACGCGGAAGTCTGCCACGACGAGCAGGCCGGGCATTCCGTGGTCCGGGTGAAAAACGCCCTCGTGTTCAGCAATTGGCTTTCGCTGCGCAAGCGGATCCTGAGGCTTGCCCACGGGCGCACCGTGACGATGGATCTTTCCGAGGCCAAGTTGGTGGACCGCTGCGTCATCACCAGCTTGCAGGAGATGGCAGAGGAGTGGAAACTGGAGAACCGCGAGCTCGTCATCGAAGGAATCGAAGACCGAGTTTGACTCGGCCCCGGCCGGTTTCCGGTGGCGTAGCGCGCTTTACGCCAAAATTTCCCGCACCACCTCGCCGTAGACGTCGGTGAGGCGGAAGTCGCGGCCCTGGTGCCTCCAGGTGAGGCGCTCGTGGTCGAGACCGAGCAGGTGGAGGATGGTGGCATGGAGGTCGTGGAGATGGACCTTCCCCGCGACGGGGCGGAAGCCGAACTCGTCGGTCTCGCCGTGGGCATGGCCGCTCCGCACGCCGCCGCCGGCCATCCAGGCGCAGAAGCTCTCGGGCTGGTGCTCGCGCCCGTGCTTCTCGATGGGGGCGGTGCCGCTGAGATCCTGGCTCCAGGGGGTGCGGCCGAACTCGCCGCTCCAGACCACGAGGGTGTCCTCGAGGAGACCGCGCGATTTCAAGTCGCGGATGAGCCCGGCGCAGGGCTGGTCGGTGGCGGCGCAGGCCTTCGGCAGGCCGCCCCGGATGTCGCCGTGGTGGTCCCAGCCGCCCATGGTGACCTGCACGAAGCGGACCCCCGCCTCGCTAAGGCGCCGCGCGAGAAGACAGGCGCGGCCGTTCTTGTCGGTCGCCTTTTCGCCGATGCCGTAGAGCTTCTTGGTGGCCTCGGTCTCCTTGGAGAGATCGACGAGGTCGGGAGTGGCCGCCTGCATGCGGAAGGCGGTCTCGAGGCTGTGGATCATGCCCTCGAGGCGGGCGTCGCCGGGGTCGCGCGAGACGAGGCGGCGGTTCATCCGCTGGATGAAGTCGTAGCGGCGGCGTTGCGAGGCGGCGTCGGTGCCGGGGTCGGTGAGGAAGTCGATGGCGGGGTCGCTCTCCTTGGCGGGCAGCACCACCGGCGTACCCTGGTGCGCCGCGGGCAGGAAGGAGGCGCCGTAGTTCCTCGTGTCGATGCCGGGATGGATCGTGAGGAAGGCGGGCAGGCTCTGGTTTTCCGTGCCGAGGCCGTAGCTGATCCACGAACCGATCGAGGGCCGGGCCTCGGCGATGGCGCCGGTGTGGATCTGGAGCGCGGCGGGGCCGTGCTGGTTGTTGTCGGCATGGACGGCACGCAGCAGGCAGAGCTCGTCGGCGATGGAGGCGGTGTGCGGGAGCAGGTCGGAAAGGGGCAGGCCCGACTGCCCGCGCGGCCGCACCGGGATGTCGGTGCCGAGGGCGAGGAGCTTTGCGGTGCTCTCGTGCCGATGCTGCTCGGGCAGGGGGGCATCGACGGACTGGCCGTGCCTTTTCTGGATGAGCGGTTTCGGGTCGAAGAGGTCCATCTGCGAGGGGCCTCCGGCCATGAAGAGGAAGATGACGCGCTTGGCCCGGGGCGGCGCCATGGGCGGACGCAGGGCGAGCGGGTTCGTCGCGGCCTGGAGCACTCCGTTCAGGGCGAGCGCGCCGAAGCCCGCGCTGGTGTGCTGGAGCCAGGCGCGGCGGGAGAGGGGGGAGGCGTGGCGGAGGCGCGTCATGAGGAATGAGGTCGATGTTGATTTGAGTGGGAGGAGTTCGAGTTCGTCGCCATCTCAGAACCGGAGCAAGAATTCGTTGGTGCCGAAAAGGGCGCGCGCCAGCTCGGTCCAGGCGGCGGACTCGTCTCCTTCTCCGTTCGCCCGGGAATCCGAGAGAAAAACCAGCGCCTCCTCGCGCTCCCCGGCGGTGGCGGGACGGTTGAGGACACGTAGCCAGAGCCGGTCGAGGCGTCTTTCGTCGGCACCCCCTCCCCCGAGGAGTTCCTCGGCGAGGTCGGCGCCACGCTGGCGGATGAGCTCGGCGTTGAGCAGGTAGAGCGATTGGGTCGGCACGGTCGTCTCGTTCCGCTTGCCGGTGATCTCGGCGGGCTGCGGGAAGTCGAAGACATCGCGCAGCCGTGCCGTGCCGGGCTGCGTGCCAGTGCGGACGATGGGCAGGTAGAGGGTACGCTCGTAGGCCTGCGACTCGCGCTCGGTCTTGATGGCGAACTGGGGATGGTTGCTCTTTTCCGTGAGGGGAAGCCCGGAGATGTTCTCGGGAAACTCCAGCGGCAGTCCGGGACCGCCGGCAGGCGCAGCGAGGCGGCCGCTCGCCACCAGCATGGCGTCGCGGATCGATTCGGCGTCGAGCCGCTGGCGGTTCATGCGCCAGAGGAGGCGGTT
>SLGN01000419.1 GCA_007123695.1 Verrucomicrobiales bacterium | reverse complement strand
GGTGCGGTATTTCTGCGACGGGGCGGTGCTGGGGAGCGCGGAGTTTGTGGAGGAGGTCTTCGAACGGGAGCGCGGGAAGGGAAGGCGCTTCGGAGAGAAGCGACGGACGGGAGCGCGGCGGATGCGCGGAGCGGCCTGGGGCGAGCTGCGGGTGCTGCGGGACTTGCGGAAGGAGGTGATGGGGGAGTAGGGGAACCCGTTGGTTAGCGAGCGGGCCATCTTTGGGCTCTTGGGCTCGGGATCAGCCTTCCCGGCGCTTGAGCTGGGGAAAGAGGATGACGTCGCGGATCGACTCCGCGCCCGTGAGCATCATGACGAGACGGTCGATGCCGATGCCGATCCCGCCCGCCGAGGGCATGCCGTGCTCGAGGGCGAGAAGGAAGTCCTCGTCGATTTTCTGGATCTCCTCGCCGGCCTGCTCCTCGAGACGGCGGCGTTGCACGTCGGGATCGTTCAGTTCCGAGTAGCCAGGAGAAATCTCGGCTCCGTTGATGATCAGCTCGTAGACATCGACGACGCTGTCGTCTTCGGTGTTTTGCTTCGCGAGAGGCACGAGTTCCTTGGAGACGTGGGTGACGAAGACCGGATCGACGGTCTTTTCCTCGACCAGCTTCTCGAAGACCTGCTGCGAGACTTCGTAGTCCTCCATGCCGTTGGAGATTTCGACGCCGAGCTCTTCGCAGCGTGCCCGCCGACCCGCCGGGTCGAGCTGCCACCAGTCCTCGCCGGCGGCGGCGGCGATGAGCTCGCGGTAGGGCGCCCGGCGCCAGGGGCGCGAGAGGTCTACGGTCTTGGTCACTTCGCCCTCGGCGTTGCGGTGCTCGATCTTGAGCCCGCCGCAGAACTTCTCGGCGAGATGGCAGACGAGGTCCTCGACGAGGTCGGCCATGGTCTCGAAGTCGGCGTAGGCCCAGTAGGCCTCCAGCATGGTGAACTCGGGATTGTGCCGTCGGCTGATCCCCTCGTTGCGGAAGCTCCGGTTCAGCTCGAAGACCTTTCCGAAGCCGCCGACAAGCAGACGCTTGAGGTAGAGCTCGGGCGCGATGCGCAGGAACATGTCCATGCCGAGGGCGTTGTGGCGGGTCTCGAAGGGCTGCGCGGCGGCGCCGCCCGGCACGTCCTGCAGCATGGGCGTCTCGACTTCGTAGAAGCCCCGGTCTTGGAAGTAGCGGCGGATCTCGGCAACCATGAGGCTCCGCTTCCGGAAGAGCTCGCGGGAGCGCTCGTTGCCGATGAGGTCGAGGTAGCGCTGGCGGTATTTGATCTGGGGGTCGACCACGCCGTGCCACTTCGAGGGCATGGGACGCAGCGACTTCGAGAGCACGGTGACCTCGGTCGCCTTGACCGAGGGCTCCCCCGTCCTGGTGAGAAAGGTCTCGCCCGCCACGCCGATCCAGTCGCCGATGTCGAGCTGCTTGTAGACGGTCCAGGCTTCTTCCCCGATTTCCTTGCGGTTGACGAAGGCCTGGATCCGTCCCTCGGCGTCGGAGAGGTCGAGGAAATTGCTGCGGCCCATGTCGCGCAGGGCGGTGATGCGCCCGGCCACCCGGACGGCGAGGCCCTCGGCGAAGTTTTCGCGGAGCTCTCCGGGGGCGTGGGTGGTCGGGAAGCCTTTGCCGAAGGGATCGACCCCGAGGGCGCGGAGCTGTTCCAGCTTTTCGCGGCGGACCTTGAGGAGCTCTCCAAGGTCCTCCGTCGGCGGGAGGTCGTTCGATTCGGTCGGTGCGGTCATGTTCTTGGCAGTCCGCGGGCGCGGGGGACGGAAGCATGATCGAGTCCGGGGAAAAATCAACCGCTCTCCCGGGCGCCGGGCCGCCGAGCTACCTGCCGACGGCTTCCTCCTCGGCTTCGGCCTCGTCTTCCTCGTCGTGGAAGTATTCCTTGGGGCGGTAGAACTTGGCGACGAGGAGGAAGAGCAAGGCCGACGCGAGCATGAGCCCGCTGAAGAACCAGAAATAGGCCGCCCCCTCCAGCTTGACGCGCCCGCCGACGAAGTACTCCCGCTTCACGGCGTGGCCTTGGGCGGCTCTCTCGGCCCCGGTGGGCAGACCGAGGGCCTCGCGACGGCGATCGATCCAGGTGCGTTCGGGGCGGAACCGGTCGAAGACCTTCTCCAAGGCACCCGGTTCGGATTCGTCGGGCCGTTCGATCTTGAGAAGGGCGCCCTGGTCCCATTTCGTCGTCGGCGTCTTGTCGGGTCCGTCGCTCCAGATGCGGATGCGGTTGCGGTTGACGAGGCGGTAGCGGTAGGGATTGCCCCAGGGGTCGGAAGCATCGCCGACCAGCTCCCGGCCCGCGGAATTCGAAGGGGCCTCGAAGCCGGATGCCTCGATCTGCGCCTCGACTGCGGCGAGTAGACCGTCGAGAGTCTCGCGCCCGGCGAAGCGCAGGTCGGTGCGCCGTCCTTCGCCGTCGAAGACGAGGACGAGGTCGTCGAGGGTCCCGACTTGTCCGTCGAGGCCGCCGTGGGCGATCTCGTTGCCCGACGTCTGGCTTGCGGAGATCCCGGCGAGGGGGCTCCCGACCTGGATGAAGTCGTTGATGCGCGCGGTGACCTGGTTCCCCAGGGAGACGGCGAACAGCCAAAGGGCCATGACGAGCGATTTCATCGACCTCGGTGCCTGGGTGTAGCTGAACTCGAGGCTCACGACGGAGACCATGACTTCGGCGGCGGTGAGGGCGATGTAGCCGACGAGCTGCCACGAGATCGAGGGAGTGCCGCCGGCGTCGATCCGCTCCTGCGCAACCGCGACGAGGACGAAGGAGACTACCATGAGAAAGAGGCCGATGGCGATCTTGCGCAGCGGGGTCAGGGGGTAGAATCGGTCGATGAGGGGGTAGACGACGTAGGAGAAGAGGGGGATGAAGACGAGGATGAGGATGGGGTTGAGCGCCTGGATCTGGCTGGGCAGCCAGGTGATTCCGAGAAAGCGCAGGTCCATGTTTTCAGCCTGCAGCACCCAGGAAGAGCCGCTCTGGTCGAAGAGCGCCCAGAAGATCGCGACGAAGGCGTAGATCGCGCTGAGCTTGAGCAGGGCCTTGAGCCCTTCGCCGCTGAGCAGCTCGCGGACGACCTTCGCCCCCTGCGGCGGGATGTGGACGAACTTCCACCGCCCCATCCAGAAGACGAGCGTCGCGATGGCCATCAGCACCCCCGGCACCCCGAAAGCGAGATGCGGTCCGTGCCATTCGAGAAGCCAGGGCGTGAGCAGGGTCGAGGCGAAGGCGCCGAGATTGATCGACCAGTAGAACCAGTTGAAGACCCGGGGAATGAGGCGCCGGTTGGAACTGCCGAACTGGTCGCCGACATGGGCCGAGACGCAGGGCTTGATTCCCCCAGACCCGATGGCGATGAGCCAGAGCCCGACCATCAGCCAGGTCCCGGCCTCGCCCGCGAGCCCCATCAGGGCGAGGGCGCCGTGTCCGAGGCAGTAGACCACCGAGAGCCACATGATGATGCGGTATTTGCCGAAGAAGAAATCGGCCAGCACCGCCCCGAGCACCGGGGTGAGGTAGACGACCGAGACGAAGCTGTGGAAGCGCGAGGTCGCCTCGGCCTCGCCCATGCGCTCGCCCGCCGAACCGCCCATGAGCCAGAGGTAGTTCACCATGAAGACCGTCAGGATGGTCCTCATGCCGTAGAAGCTGAAGCGCTCCGCCGCCTCGTTGCCGATGATGTAGGGGATGCCCGGGGGCATCCCGTCGAGGGCCTGGGGGGAGGTCGCGTAGGTTTGGCGCTCGCTCATGGCGGTGGGGGCGGTGTTCGGTCGGCGCGGCAGACGGGCGCGGGTCTCCTTGGTCTGTAGAAGCGGCGTCCCCGGACCGCAAGAAGTTTCCTCCGCTGCGATGCGCCGACGGACCCGGGTGGATGATCGCTCTGGCGGCGCTTGCGGCGGCACCGTGGCCGAAAGTGGAAATTTCGGATGCAAGGGCGGCTTTCGCGTTTCAGAATAGGGAGGAAGGGCAGGCCCCTCCCAAAAGACTTTTGAGCACCACTGGAGACATGGACCGCGAGATTCTCCTCGGCCCCGAGGAGATGGCCGACGGCGTCGCCGAGATCGCACGCCGCATCGCCGATTCCTGCGGAGGAGACGAAGTCGCCTTCGTCGTCCTCTATACCCGCGG
>SLGN01000701.1 GCA_007123695.1 Verrucomicrobiales bacterium | reverse complement strand
CTCGCCCCCCTCGCCGAAGAGATCTTCGGAGAGCCCCCGACGGCCGGTTCGTGGAGAAAGTGGATTTTCGCCTCCGCCGAGCGGGACCGCTACGTCCCCTTCGGACGGGTCTACCGTCTCCTCGCCCGCATCCTGCTCCTCTACGAGCGGCATCCCGTCGCGGCGTGGCGGCGGCGCGCGCTCGACTTCGTCCACGACCAGGTGCGGCAGGAAGACGAGAACACCCACTACCTCTGCGTCGGGCCCATCAGCAAGATCTACAACCTGCTCGTGCGCCACGACCGCGAGCCCGGCGGCCCCGCCGAACAGGCGCACTGGGCGGCTCTCGCGCCCTACCTCTGCGAGGACGAGGACGGCCTGAGCGTGAACGGCTACAACCACTCGCGCCTCTGGGACACCGCCTTCGCCCTGCAGGCCCTCGCCGCCGCCGCTCCGCAAACCGACGCAGTGGATCCGTCGTCGCCTGCGGCGGAGGCACGCCGCCGGGGACTGGACTACGTGCGCGGACACCAGGTCCTCGAGGACACGCCCGATCCCGTCCGCTACTACCGCGACCCGTCGGTCGGCGGCTGGCCCTTTTCGGACCGCATCCACGGATGGCCCATCAGCGACTGCACTGCCGAGGGGCTGAAAGTCTGCCTCGCGGCGCCCGACTGCGGAGCGCCCGAACTGCCCCCGGACCTCGCGCGGGCGGCGGTGGAGCGCATCCTCGCCTGGCAGAATCCCGACGGAGGCTGGCCCACCTACGAGAGGCGGCGCGCTCCCGTCTGGCTCGAGGCGCTGAACCCCTCGCTCGTCTTCGCCGACATCATGGTGGACCATTCCCACGTCGAATGCACCTCGGCTTGCCTCCAGGCGCTGGCAAAGGCCTTGGCCAAGGCCGGACCTACCGTCGCGGGAGCGACCGCCGACCTGGCCCGGCACGCCATGGAGCGGGGCAGGGCCTTCCTCGCGCGACGCCAGCGGTCCGACGGATCGTGGCCGGGCGCGTGGGGCGTCTGCTTTACCTACGGGACCTGGTTCGGCGTCTGGGGTCTCGCCGCCGCCGGGGGAGAGGCGGGGGAAACGCCGGAGCAGCTCGCGCGTGCCGCCGCCTTTCTCGAGGAGCGGCAGCTCCCCGACGGAGGCTGGGCCGAAACGGTCGAGAACTGCCGCGAAGACCGCTACTTGCCGCATCCGGGGCCGGGGCATCCGGTGAAGACCGCCTGGGCCGCGCTCGCCCTAGCCCGCTGCGGACCCGGACACGACGCCGCGGTGCGCCGGGCCCTCGCCTTCCTCGCCGCCTCGCAGGGACCCGACGGGAGCTGGCCCGACGAGCCGCTCAACGGCGTCTTCAACCGCACCTGCGCGATCCGCTACGACAGCTACCGGCACATTTTCCCGGTGTGGGCGCTGGCGGTAGGGCGCCGCTACCTCGGGGAGTGAGCTGCGGCGCGAGGGGCGAGAGCCCGGGAGCGGGCGGAAAAAGGCGAGCGCTCAGCGTGCTTCGCCGTTTTCGTCGAGGATGGCGTCGCGCCCGTAGAACTTCACCAGGCGCTTGATTTTCGGGCGGCCCTTCGACTCGCGCCAGGCGTTGGTGTCGCGCAGGCTGTAGACGCAGCCGCAGTATTCCTGCTGGTAGAACTCCTCGCGCTTCGAGATCTCGATCATGCGCTGGGCGCCGCCCTCCTTCCGCCAGTTGAAGGTCCAGTAGACCATGCCCGGATGCCGCGCCGCGGCACGCTCGCCGCAGCCGTTGATCTGCTCCATGTTCTTCCACCTCGAGATGCCGAGAGTGCTGGAGATCAGGTCGTAGCCGTGCGCGGCGGCGTAGTCGGCGGTGACTTCGAAGCGCATGTCGAAGCAGGCGGTGCAGCGGATGCCGCGCTCGGGCTCGTGCTCCATGCCGCGGGTGCGGTCGAACCAGTCGCGCGCATTGTAGTCCCAGTCGACGAAGTCCATGCCCAGCTTCTCGGCGTAGCGGATGTTTTCCTGCTTGCGGATCTCGTACTCGTCGCGCGGGTGGATGTTGGGATTGTAGAAGAAGATCGTCGTCTCGATGGACGAGGCGGCGAGCGCATCCATGATTTCGGCGGCACAGGGCGCGCAGCAACTGTGCATGAGGACGCGCCCCGAGCCGTTCGGCGTCTCCAGCACGGGCCGCTCGTAGCGGTCCGCGGAGAAGCGGTCGGAGTCCTCGGCCCCCGCCCGGTCGCGTTGCTTTCCTTTTCTTCCCATGCTTCGATGCTTGGCGGCGCCGGGTGGCGCGGTTGGATCCTCGCTGCGTTCGCCGCTGCGGCTGCGCCCCTGCAGTCGGCATCGCTATCGCGGATACAATAGGAAAGCTTCGCGGCGTTTCAAGAACTCGTCGAGCCCGGGCCGCCACAGCTCGCGGATGGCCTCGGCGTCCTTCCCCGCCAGGATCGCGTCGAGGGTCGGGGTGTGCCGCAGCAGCACGTTGCCCTTCTCCGCGAGATTGAAGGTGTCGCCGTGCTGGGCGTGGAGCGCGCGCATCAGGGCGAGGCCGAGATCGAGGGGGCGGAAGCGTTCGCGGTCGGTCAGGAAGAAGCGCGCTCCCGAGCAGTCCTCGCCCTTGAACACGCTCGCCTCGGGAGTGAAGTGGGCCGACAGGATCCCGATCCCCTCGAGGCCCTCCCCGCGCAGCCGCCGCACCAGCCGTCCTTCGTGGATCCATGGGGCGCCGACCTGCTCGAAGGGCGCGGAGGTGCCGCGCCCGACCGAGACGTTGGTGAACTCGACGAGCCCCACTCCCGGATAAAGCAGGGCCTGGGCGAGGTTGCGCATGTTCGGAGAGGGGTTGACCCAGGGCAGCCCGGTCTCGTCGAAGCGCGTCGCGGGATCCCAGCCCTCCACCGGCACCACGGTCAGCTCCGCGCCGATCCCCCGCTCTTCGTTGAACATGCGGGCCAGCTCGCCGACGGTCATGCCGTGCTGCACCGGAATGTCGTGGAAGGCGACGAAGTCGTTGCCCTCGCCGGTTCGCACGGGGCCGTCCACCACGGCTCCGCCGATCGGGTTGACCCGGTCGAGGACGAAGAAGGGCAGCCCGTGCCCCGCCGCCGCCTCCATCGCCAGGCCCATCGTCGAGACGTAGGTGTAGAAGCGGCACCCGATGTCCTGGATGTCGAAGACGAGCGCGTCGAGCCCCTCGATCTGGGCCGCGCCGGGCTTGCGGGTCTCGGATTGGTAGAGGCTGTAGACCGGGAGCCCGGTGCGGGCGTCGACGCCGTCGTCGATCGACTCGACGTCGAGGCTGCCGCGGATGCCGTGCTCCGGCGAAAACAGCGCCGCGAGCTCGAAGTTCTCCGCCTCGGCGAAAAGGTCGATGGTGGAGCGGCGCTGGCGGTTGATCCCGGTCTGGTTCGTCACGAGACCGACGCGGAGCCCGGCAAGCGCGGCGAAGCCGTCGCGCTCGAGCACGTCGATGCCGTTGAGCACGCCTCCGCCCGCCGCCGGGTCGCCGGCCGCGCCCGAGCCCGCCTCGCCCGGGTCGAGGCTACCCATGAGATCCGCGCCCTCGCGAGCCGCACCCATGCGGGCCGCACCCGAAGCCTCCGCAGTGCGGGCGTAGCCCACCGCCTCGGCCGCGAGGGTGCCCACGCGGGTCCGCAGCGGCTTGATCCTGCCCTCCTCGCCGGGATGGTTTCGGTTGGCGAGCAGCACCACGAGAGTCTGCGAGGCGGGATCGGCCCAGATCGAGGTGCCGGTCCAGCCGGTGTGCCCGAAGCCGTCGGCGGGAAATGTTTCCCCGCGCTGCGTGGCGAAGGGCGAGCCGATGTCCCAGCCGAACCCGCGGGTCACGCCGAGCGCCGCCGGCAGTTGGTTGCGGGTGGCGCGCCGCACCGTCTCGGGACGCAGGACGCGGGGCGCCGTTTCGCCCTCGGGCACGAGGAAGAGCCTCGCCAGCGCTGCGGTCTCCGCCGCCGTGGCGAAGAGTCCGGCATGGCCGGCGACGCCCTCCATGCGGCGGGCGGTGGGATCGTGGACCTGCCCGCGGAGCAGACCGTAGCCGGGAACGATGGTCGTCGGGGCGATTTTCGGCCAAACTGCGGGGACGGGGTTGAAGACGGCGCCCGCCGCGCCGAGCGGGGCGAAGATCTCCTCTCGCGCGTAGTCGTCGAGGCGG